>NZ_JBALMR010000077.1:0-36918 GCF_036963165.1 Bacillus sp. JJ675
ATTAATAATTAGCTGCGGCTTTGAATTTGTAAAACTAATTTTTCCAGTCGAAAGATTGTTTAACATGTTTTCTCTATTAATTTTTATAAACTCTTCAGATTTAACAAGAATTTCTTTGTGCCAATTTCTTTTGCAATTAATATTACAAAAGTTATATTTTCTTTGAGACAAATAGGAGGGAGTTCTATTTATAGTCTTATTACACCAATCACAATTTATATTTACTCTTTTAACATAAACTGCACTATTTTCACCTTTAAATGCGCTCTTTTGCCAATTTGCGAGACAATGTTTATCACAGAATCTGCTGATTTTCTCCAAATGTTTTGGCACAGCATATACTTTTTTACAATACTCACATTGCTTTTTGATTCGTTCAGCCTTTTGTTTATTAGCATAAAACTTACTACTACAGCTAAGGCTACAAAAGTGATTTTTCTGTCGATTAGCGCGATCATAATCCCTATACATCTTACTTTCACAAAAATCGCAAGAGAGAAGAACTTCAGACTTACTGCTTTTAGTTAAATCGTCAAGAGCAACTTCAAATTCATCTCCGTTTTTTGTGAATTTATATCCCTTTAAAACGTAGTGCCTTCTGTTTGCATTATTCCACTTTACTATAACTTTTTGTTCCTCAATAATCATTCATAAGAGCCTCCTGCTAAAAATCCGTCCCAAGAAATGTTTACATTATGTACTTTGACTGTCCCTAAAGCTTTTCCATTCTTGTGCAGCAGAGTCAACTCAGTCAAACCAACTCGATCATCGGATATGGCGTAGTATGAATCTAAAATGGCTAAATCTAATGAGGTTAATCCAGTGGGGCGGGAAACCGTTAAAAGAATTTCCCCGAAAACTCTATGATTTGGCATCATAACCACTCCTTTATAAATCATTATGATGCCATTATGATGCTTATTTTCGATTTTGTCAACCTCTTTATAAATTTCATCCAGCGTGTTAATATACTGATATCACAAATAATATCTGGGAGGCCGCTATGCCAGAAGAGATTAAAAGAATATCCTTGAGAATTCCTGAAAGCCTTCATCAACAATTAACTAAAATAGCTGATGAAAATAAGAGAAGTATAAACAATGAAATTTTATTTATGATCGAAAAAGCCATAAAAGAAAGCAAAAAATAAGTCGCCCATTTTATGAGCGACTTAACTTGCTTTCCTTATAGCTATTTCAAAAACGCTTTGCCATATTTCAACGTTTGATAGAGCCTCTTTTACTTTAGGATCATCTTGTTTAAATCCAGTAACATTCTCTAAGCCCATATCGGTTTTACTTGGCAAGAAATCAATTTTGAAAATGGGGGATTTGAAATCATCTATTTTTATTTTAAGTGCAATTTTTCGAAAGCGTTTTGTTTCAACTTTGTCTGAAGATAATCCACCAATTACAGCGCCAACACCACCAGCTACAGCTCCACCGACCATTGCTCCAGCCAACTGACTCCCTCTAGAAACTTTTGAAACAGAATTATCGTCAACTGTCACTTCCGCTTCAATAATTTTATTAAATGGGATTACAATTTCCTCCAAAGATTGATCTTTGTGTAATCGATGTGCAACGAATTTCTCCTCTGTTTCAATAAGAGTAAGCTTCATATCTTTATCAGGAGTAATATAAAATTTATAATCAGATGGATAATTACCTGCAGATTCGAGCAAATTTAAAATTTGGTTTTCTTCTTCCTTTTGTTTGTTCATTCCTATAAAACCAATTAAAAAGAAAATAATAAAGCCAGAAATAATCAAAAACGCAGTAAACACACCAAACCACCCTCATCAAACAATATGCCTACAGTATACCACAATTTTCTTCCCTAGGAATGTTTATCTTGAACAGAAGAGAAAGGGGATAGTTTAAACCTAACAATATCCACTTTGCGTTAAACGCAAGGTGGTGTTCTTGCATACAAACTGAATTTCTGATTTTTCATCCACTGTCGGTTTAACCGATAGTGGACTTGTCTTCTTCAATAACTGCCGTCATTTAAAATGACATCAACTTTTTCATTGGTCATAAAATGGTTGTAAGTGTATCATTTCAAATGACATACAATTGATAGAACAACCTTCAAGATCGCATTTTTACCTGTCAAATTGACAGACATGATTTCTTCTAAAAATCGATCAACAGGGGGACAAGATTAAACAAAAACTGTTACAATGATGATATACTCAATAGAAAGAAGTGAATGGAATGGATAATCAAGTTTTGCAAGCTATTCATGAAATGCAAAAGGAAATGAGGGAAGGCTTTAAAAGCGTAAATGAGCGTTTAGATACAATCGATAAAACATTAGCGCGCATAGAGGAAAATGAGCCTGAAGAAATCATGTCCATGCTTAAACTAATCAATAAGAACATCGAAAGTGACCATAGATACAACGACAAGAAGTTCTCTGAGCTTGAAAGAAGGATTCATGCATTAGAGGAACGATTGAATAATTAAAAAAAGTCGCCCAATTTAATGAGCGACTTTTGCAGCATCACGCATGGCCAATTTAAAATATCTAAACCATGTGTCAATTTCTTTTATTGCTTTTTGTACTTCTGGAGAGCTTTTTTTGTGCGCTGTTTTTAAATCGGGGTCATAAAAAACTCCACTAAAAAATGCAATATCATAATATGGATTATCGTAGTCTTCAACCGTAATTCTGAGATGTATGGATTTTACAAATTCTTGTGCTGAACTCGAAGCTGTACCTCCACCTATGATAGCTCCGACACCACCGCCAACAGCACCACCAATAGTTGCACCTAAGGCGGCTTCGCTTTTAGATACCTTTGTTAATGTTTTATTATCAATAACTATCTCTACATCTGCAATGTCATCAAACGAATATTCCTTTATAGTAGGGGAGACATTTTTGGCGTTTAAATCCTCTAAAGAAATATTCGCGATTTTAAATTTTTTCTTTTTTTCATCAAAGAATATTTTTGACGCATATTCACTCGAAGTGAATACTCTTGAATAATTATCGTCTTTTATATTCTCCATTGTGTTTTTACGTAATTTTTGATGATCAATTAATTTACCATCTGAGACGAAAGCCCAAACCAAAGCTAATACAATAGGAATACCTATAATAAATAATAAAATCATATTGAACCACCTTATTCATCAGATACCCACAAGTATGACACAAACAATTAATGAGCGACTTGATTTGTTTTTCTTATAGCTAATTCCAGAACACCTTGCCAATATTCAGCTTTCTTAAGAGCGGTTTTAATTATCTCGCAGTCTTTCTTAAAACCAGGATGGCTATAATCAGGGGTATCGAAGCTAGGGAGAAAATCAATATAGTGAACAGGGTTTTTAAAATCGTCCACTGTAATTTTCATGGTAATTGATTTCACCATTGTAACTTGCTTTGACCCAGAAGAAAGACCGCCAATTATTGCCCCAACTCCTCCAGCCAAAACTCCACCAATGGCTGCACCTGTAATCTGCTCACCTCTAGAAGTTTTCGATACTGTTTCGTTGTCTAATGCAATTGATGACTCAACTATCTGTGAAAAAGGGTAGGAGAACTCAACAATTTCATTCTGTTCATTCCGTTTATAAATTTTTAAAACGCCTTTAGTCTCATTGAATGAAATTTTGATATTGTCATTAGCAAAAGAACCATCAGCATTGAAGTTTGAATCGTATCTTTTAAGCATTTCAACATTATTTTTAAATTCATTGGTTAATTTTTTATTGCGTCTTCTATACGGCTCAAGACCCAAAAGTGATAAACCTAGTATGGCGATTATGATTGCGAAAGGTTTCCAATCAATTATAAAATAGAAAAATAACGCAACTATCCCAAATGATAAATAAAATAAAACCTTATTATTCACCAAACCACCTCATACAAAACAATATGCCTAATTATACCACAATTTTCTTCCACGGGAATGTTTATCTTTCGTTTCCACGAAAGCCTTACTCAATTGAAGAAGCCACATTAATTTCCCAAACCATCAAAAAAAGAGTTTCCTAAATAAACTGGAAGTGGTATGATTATCATGGTTATTTTGGACTAATTATACATAATTGGGGAGGTCATTAAAATTATTGTTTTCATACCTTTAGCATGTTTAATAGCCGCACTAACTTTCTTAGTTCTAGGAATCATATTCATTTTTAAAAAGAAGAGCAAAAAAGCACTGATTCAGTTTGCTGCACTGATTGTTTCCGTAATATTATTTGTGATTTCTCTGAATCTCTATGAACCTGAAAAGGAAGAATCCAGTACTTCAGAACAAACCACTGCACAATCTGAGCCTAAAGAGACTATTTATTTAAAATTCAAAGATGCTAAATACAGCAAATCAAAAGAAATTGTCACAGCAAATTTTGATACTAACATCGAAGATGGAACAACAATTGACCTTATATTAACTAACCAAGAAGATGATAGTTCTTTTGGTGGAAATGCTCAAGTTCAAGATGGAAAGGTTAAAATTGAGGCTGGAGACTATGATTTTGTTCAAAATGGTCAATATAGTATCGATGCCTCTGTTACAGTTGACGATGTAAATAATATAGACTTTCCAGAGAGATACGGTGATTACGACGAAATTCAAAACAAAGTTAAAGTCCAAAATGGCGAGATAGTATCTAATGATGAGGGCTATGAGATTGAGTTTAACAGTATTGGGAATATAAAAATCACTAACGCATATTCCAAGAAAGAAGTAGCACAATTAGAAAAAGAACGCAAGAAACAAGAAGAAGAAAAGAAAAAGCAAAGTGCCAAAGAAATACGTTTTGCTGAACTGAACAAGAATCCAGATAAACATACTGGGGAATTTGTTAAATATCAAGGTGAAATTGCTCAAATCGTGGAAAATGACAATTCAACTGATATAAGGTTAGCAGTTACGAAAACATCATATGGATACGACTTTAATGACATTGTATATATCACATATGATGGAACAACACCATTTGTTGAAGAAGATAAGATTACTGTATACGGCACAATTCAAGGCTCCTACACATATGAATCAACGGCAGGATATCAAATTACGTTACCGCACATAGAAGGGGAGATTATAGAATAATCCACATTAGGAGCAGTTGATGAGACTGCTCTTTTTTTATTTCGTAAGAAATGTTTATCTTGAGCAGAAGGGAAGGAGAGAAGCGGCTACTCTTTATTCAACGCCTCAACAAAACGTTCCCTATACAATTTTTCTCTCCTTTCAAGATCATCACAATCTTCACCACATTGGGTTATAAGAGTCGATTCAGCGAAAAACCATTCTTCAAGAACCACCTCGAATATTTCCAAAACTTCATATTTTTTCATAGGTTTTCACCTGCAATTTCAAAATAAAAAAGACATCCGTCAGGACGCCTTTTCTTTCTCTTTTTCAGTTTTAACTTGCTCCAGTAAGCTTTTTAAATAAACAGCACTTACACGTCTTCTAGTTTCTCTGGCAATCATTTTCAACAACACTCCAGTTATAAGCGAAGTCACAAACAAAGCCCACCAAATACTAATCTCCATATAAAGTTTTAATGATAATCCTATCAAAGCAACTATTGCCGCAAAGTACTTAGAATGATCAAATTGAGATTCAACTTTTGTTGCCTTTGCTATTCCATAAAATAAACCATCGTTGTCAAGACCTCTTAAAAGGTTTAACAAATAAATTAAATTACCTTCTGTACGCTTTGAAAAATTTGATTCAATAAATTCATGAAATTCCTTTTCAGATGCAGTTAAGAAGAAGTACTTTGTGTCTTCCTTAGTCCAATTTTCCACTTTCTTGAACTCTTTTTTCTTCTTTCTAAACGGCCACATATGTACATTCACCTCATAGTGATTATCGTACACAAATGGAAAATTTTAAAGAGGGGGAGGGAAAACCTCCCTAAATTGTGGTACGATTAGAATGATTACCAAACGAGGAGAGATTGTTATGGAAAAAAGACCAGATAACAGAGCAGCAGAAATTAGACCAGATAGTAGACCGACTGAGAATGCAATGAACACACCAAGACATGCGCAAAATTCAGCCGATAAACCTTTGCTAATAAAAAGGGAACCAAAGCCTAAGAATTAATTTTCATTTTCTTTTTCATAAATTTTATTATAAGCTGCCATTGCGGAATCTGTATCGTAGATAGAAATAATAAAACCTGTCTTAGTATCAATAAAGATGTTGGCTACCTCAACATCTTTATTATCTTTTAAAACTTTTGTCCATTTATCTATATTAGTGAGCAGTAGGTTCCTTTCTAATTCAACAGGTCTGGACACTTTTTCTATTTCTCCATAGATTATTTCATCAGGATTGTCTATTTTTCTAAATGACACAGCCTGTCCCTCATTCTTTAAAAATGTCTCATTCCATACTGTACTAGTATCTGAAAGTTCAGCAGTTCCACTTCCTCGTCTCACAACATTCACCAATCTAATCATCCATCTGTAAGCGAATCTTGACACAAACCAAGAGAAAAGAAAACTGAAGATAACACTGAACAACACAAAGTAAACAAGGAAACCAAGATTATTCGATAATTCGAGAACGTCACTAAGCGTATGAACTGATAACCAAGGATTGCTTACCGAATTTGTATTTACAATCATTGCGGTTAACTGATAAATGCTAAGCACAATCATGCCAACAGGAAACCATAGAATTGCGCTTATTGCTGCTATCTCAAAGTTTATATGTTTGCTTGCTGGGTGCAAGCCAAAAAGTTGAATCCAAAAATAACTCAATAATCCCGGTAAAGTAAAAATCAAAATTGTTACAAAGTTTTCCATCCTGACACTCCTTTAAATTAATCACCACATATGACAAATAAAAAGACATCCATTAGGATGCCTTTTATTTGTTTGTAAGATTATTTAATTCTTGTGAAGCCACTCATAACAATCATAGTCATAGGTTGAAGAACCCAATTTGACGTTGGAGGATATTCTATCAACTCACCTTGTTGTCCCAGTGCTTTTAACTTAACCCCTCCACTATAGTAAAAAGCCTGATACACAAATTTGGAACAATAAAGATCCTTCCAGTCTCTTAAGGCAGAACCAGATATAATTTTATAATTATATTTTGCTCCAACATTATAACTTGCCCATGCGGCTGCACCAGCTCTGATACTAGCATTGTTATACCTTTGTACATAATATCCTGTAGATTGTTTTTTAAGCCACGAGCTTAATGAAGAGCTTTTAACAGTACTTCTGCCTTTATACACCTCTATAGCCGATTTCCCATCTTGCCCAACGATTGCAACATGACCTACAAAATAATTGTCTATAGAGACGTTGGAAATTAAAACATCTCCGGCTTTAGCTGCTTTACCATTACTATAGTTAACAGCATGAGCATATTGCGTTTGAGTAAATATACACCCAAACAAAAGCAACAAAGTTAATGTTTTGCGAACGATTTTCATATTTTATCCTCCTTTTATTGTGTTATTTTACATAATTCAACACAATAGAGGATAATCCTTCATTTTTTATCATTTTTTTCAATTTAGTTTCGGTTCTTTAGCCTTGCTTATATCTTCCTTGCCGTCGTAGGTGATCTTGCCCTTATATGACTTATAAAAATAATGAACGTTTGGATTGTCTTTGTAAATTACTCGAACCAAGATCCCGTAGTCACCACCCTTTGAACGTATACCTTTTATCTCTTTGATATCTTCTTTTTTCTTATTTTCCTTGTTTAAAAGATAGTCCTCTGTTTTATCCGCAATTTTTTCAGCTTGGACATTATAAAAATAATTAACCGAAAAAATTGCTGCTACAACCAAACCAGCTACAATAAGAAAAGACAGTGCAATTTTTTTCAATCTAAATCACCGATCCTTTAAAAATTAGGTTTCGTGGTAAATACTAACCCTAATGGGATTTTGTGATTAGCCCTCTCTATTCTAACAAAAATGTTAACTGTATTCAAATTGAGTTGACATATTCGGGTCAAAACTTTGACTGACATTCTTACGAAAATTACAGGCTATTTGCAACTTATCAAAAAACATCATTAAGAAAAGGGGGGGAGGCGTTTTTCCCTCATTGTATCTAAATAAAAAAGACATCCTTTAGGATGTCTTGTGCCTTGGTTAGTTTTTAAGTAATTCTGCTGCCAATTTTATTGCTATGTCTTTTATTTCATTGTAGCCACCTTTAGCCAGTTTGCGTGCTATCTCTTTAAGTTTTTCAGGTTTACTAAGGTGTTCGTCAATTTTCAATTTTTCTTCAACATAATTTATTCCAAAGCGACTGAGATAAGCAAACTGCAAAAGTACGCCGTATGGCTTCGTATATTTAACATTATTTAAGAATCCTTCGTTCTCAAGCTTTTTAATTGCTTCGTAAAACATTTGCTGACTCATTCCTAAACAGTTTGCATCTACATTTTCAAGCATAGGTAAATCCTTTTGATATTCTAAATAAAGGGCGACTAAAACCCTTTCTTTTGCATTCAATTCAGTCATTTTCTCACCACCAGTAATATTTTCCTCAATTATAACATCAATTCAAATTACGTGGTTTTGTGTATCCTCTTTTGTTTGTTTCTTCTCTAGTTCAGACTTTACCTGTTCAAGTAAACTCCTAAAGTGGATTGCTCTAGCTCTTTGTGTTCTTCCATCGCTCATAAACCAACTTGCTATTGCAAAGGCTAACGCAGAAAAAAGAATTCCAACATTAACTGACATAAAAGTAGGATCTCCATTATCTTTATCTTGATATGCTACGTAGACGACAAAATGAGTAACAAAGAAGGTGAGGAGAGAGGTAAAACCCGGCACAATCTTAGAATTGTCAGAGTATTCCTCGAGATCTTTCATTCTCGCAATACCCAATATTATAGTATCTAAATCTAAGTCTCTAATCCGTTTTAACTCAACCTTCTTTTTTTTAGTTGACCAGTAACCAAAATAGTCACTTACATACTTAGCTAATTCTTTATCCGGCCAATTAAGTAAGATTTCCTCTAGGTTCTGTGCTTCTTTTATATAAAAATTATTCTTTTTCCATAAAGGTAGCAGCTTTGAGATCTTTACTTCAATACGATTATTAGACCGTATTTGGGGAGTAGGGGTGTCTTTTTCAATCTCTTTTTCATCCGTTTTATCAGCCTTAGCTTGCTCAAGCAACGTTTTGAAATAACTGGCCGTTGTCATTTCTCTTTTATCCAATACAGCAGCAATCAAAAGTAATGAAACTGAAGACACCGTGAATGTGAAATAGCCTTCACCTCCAAGAGGTTGCGGGTTATCGATTAACATAATCTTAAATGCACCAAATAATAAGGTCAATATCACAACAAAAAGCGCAGCAAATTTCGAATGATCAAAACTTGATTCAATTCGTACCATCCGAGCTATTCCAGAAGAGAGATCATTATCACTCAACTGCTTAAGAGCCTCATACTTTCTCTCTTGTTCGGAATGGGGTTGCCCCTTTGCAGGAAACTCTTTTCGAATAAACTTGGTTAATTTTCTTAATTTTGCTGTTGCCAACTGATCTTTAACGATTTCACTAAATTCCACCATGTTCACCTCGAATCTATTATCGGGCAAATGTGGAAAATTTTAAAGGGGAAGATAAAATTGAAGACTGTGATGTGCTATACTTTAATTACCAAAATGAAGGAGGTTGAACATTGATTAATTTTGCCCCTGAAAAATTCAAGATTATCCTAAATGCTATGTCAAACCCACCAAATCCTAAGGATTCAAAAATAAAAGACTACTATGCCGACCAAGAGTATGCAAGCTTTAATATAGATTTTGAAAATGTGGATATCGCCTTGCGTATAGCTGGACTGTTAGGAAAACATGCTACGAACTTTACCATAACCACTTGTCATTTCCCTGACACAAACAAAATTGATTATATTCAATTTATGATTTTTAAAATTAATGATCCGGAACTTTTAGCTATACTAGATCAAATATAAAATAAAACCCCCACTGAATGGTGGGGGAATGTAGTTCAAGTAGTCCTGTAGTTCGGTTGAAGGGAAGGGGGAGGATTAACTCACTTATAACCGCCCCTTAACCATACAATTCTGCATCAATGTTACTGTCTTCTTTATGGAAGGATAAATAAAGCTGAATATTAATAAGAGAAGAAACTCATTTTTATTTAAAACGAATAGTGTTATCTATAGATTTAACCACTGAATAGCCATTGCCTAAATCGATCACTTTTTTGTTATTCCTTAAGTCGATAGCATTTTTTTTAGCAAGACGTTTATAAAGGGGGACATCTAAGAAAGGATTAGATAAGTACTCTAACGATTTGATTCTATTCTCTTTCATTTTAATGACCTCCTTTATAAATTTTTATGAATACTTTTTAATCATTTTTTCAATATGGCTAGAAGCTTGGTCTAAGCTTGAAAACTGACCATTGGGTGGTTGTAAATTAATTAACCTTTCACTATTGATAACATATTTTACTCCAGATGTCAAAAAAGATCCTTCATTTTCTTTGATATATAAAGAGTGTATCGACTTCCCATTATTGTATTCCCATTTAAATTCCTTACTCTCTTTATTATAACTGTAGTACCAATCTAATTTTTCATCAACCTTGCTTAAATCATTTATTATGTTTAAAACTGATTGGTATCTGTTGTCTGGATTAGGCTGTATTGCTTTATTAACGATACGCTTAAATCTTTCAGGTATATGGGGCAAATATTGCTTATACGGAAACATGCCTCTCTTTATTTTGTTTGCCATGTCATTTACATCAACAGAATTTACTTTTAAGGCTTCAAATTGATTATAAAATTCATCATTTCCATTACACATTCTGTATAAAGTAATTCCTGCTTGGTAAATGTCATCTAAAACTGATTTATTTAAAGAAACATATGATTCAGGTGATCTGTGAGCGTGATACTGTCTTTCCTGTAATGTAAACCCATCATCATTTAAAAAACGTGATAATCCAAAATCCGTCAAAATAGCTCTATCATTATTATTAATTATAATATTTGTGGGCTTAATGTCTAAATGTAATATTTTTTTTGTATGCATAAATAATAACCCAGTTAAAAAATCTAAAGCATATTTAATGATTTCTCTCGGACTTAAAAAACGCTTATTTAACAAGCTATCTAAAGATCCTTTCTCGTAGTACGGCATAGTTAAATAAATGTTTTTTTCATCTTCTGCTGCGTAATGAATAGGCATGATTAACGGATGTTTAGTTGCATTTAATATCTTAGCTTCCAAGAAAAAATCTTCGATAATTTGTTTTGCTAACGAATCTTTCGTAATTTTTTTGAGAATAACAACTTGGTCTAATTGAGTATCTCTTGCTATAAAAACTTCAGAATTCATTCCTTCATTTGAACCGATTCTTTTCCATTTATCTAGATGCAATTTAGCTTCTACATGATTTATTTTATGCATGTTTTTCCCCTTCCTCAAGCCAAGGGAAAGCAGCTAAAGCAGCAAGTAAACTTTCTTTATGTTCTTTATTGCTTATTTTATCCCATTCTGATTTCCACTGATTTATTTTTATACTATTATCTCCTTTGAGAAAACCTGATACCACTTTAGAGGGAATCCGTAGTCTTGAGGCTAGACTATTAATAGTGCCAGCAAAATAGCTAATAACCGTACTGTCAGCAAAGAGTTCTTGGACGACTCCTTCGATATGAATTCTGAAAGTATTATAACTTTTGGCATTTCCTTCTGCGGTTTTAATTCCAGCGTAAGAAACATCATAGTCATAAATTATTGATGAAAGTGTGGTTCTAATTAGTGAAAGCTGCCGCGGCACATCATTTTCTAGAGCAGCAGAGATAGAAAGTTTTTGTGTTAGACTTGAATCGTTATGAGTATCAATAATCGTATAGTATATTTCCCTAGGTGTTACTCTAATACCAATTGAATTCATTTTCATACTCCCATCCTTAATTGAATACATAACTACAATTCGACAGAATAGGAGGAAATACCTTCTTTTTTGCAAAAATTTCATTTCACTCAAAAGCAAAACCCCTCAAGAGAGGGAATTTGATTTTGAATAAAAGAGGGATTTTACATGAAAATCTGGTTCTTTTCTTCTTTAAAATCACGAAGATCATAATGTTTGACTGTGGTTGAGACATCTTCGTGTTGAGCAATGTGTTTACTGACAAGTTCAAGTTTGATTTTCTTGACTTCGAGTAAGTAGGTGATACAGGAAGCTTTAAAAAGGTGAGGGTTGATTCTACGGCCAAGAATGTCTGATAAAACATCGGAGCAAAAATAATCAGCCCATGTTTCTGACATTTGTTTTGGTTGTCCACCATATGTAGTGGTAAAGAGGTATTCGTGGTCATATCCACGTTTTTCATGCCATAACTTCAAATATTGTAGAGCTTCTGTATTGATCATATATTTTAGAGCTTTTCCTTCACCGCCACCTTTTCCGAAGACTTGATGGGACATTACATATGATTGCCCTTCAGGGATAGGGTAGTCTAAAATTTCTGTTTTAAATTGAATGATTTCTGCTCTTCTTGCTCCTACATTAAAAGCCGTTGCAAGCCAGGCCATTCCTAAATAGTTCTCATCTTCTTCAAGTGTTTGCATCATTGTTTGATAGTCTTCATATGTAATCTTTACTTTATCGTAAGTGACTGTCTTAGGAATAGCAGGGAGGCCACGAGTAAAGTTCCTGAATGTTTTATAATTGTCATCATCTTCAGCCACGACGTTTTCAATATAGTTGTTTAAAGAAGAAACACCAGCTTTTTTAAGCGCAATACCACTAGAAGACATGCCCCTATTTTTTAGGAAACTTTGATACCTAATGAAGTCACGTTTAGTGATTTTGTATAATTTCTTCCCATTGAGAGAATTATGCACCCACCAGAAGAATTGCCGAAGGGAGGAGGTGTACTGTTTTCTTGTTTTATCACGGAATGAGTGAGCGTCTAAAAATTCTTGTGTTAAATTTCTGTGCTCTTCATCAACCTGAGACCACATTTCATCAGTAACTTCAGGCAGTTTCTTTGCACGGGGGCGTATCATATTTTTTTTGATTTCTTTCGCCATTAATCCACCACCGACTATTTTATTGTCTTATGTCCGAGCCTGTTCACATCTCTGGACACAGCTTCAACTAAGCGGCCATCCTTTAAAGATTCAGCAGTATTAGCCATGAAAGGTCTTGGTTTTCCATATCCATAACCATGTTCATCAGGGAACTGATAACCTTGCCCAGTTTCAACAATCGTTGCAACATCACGGCCATCATCTTCACAAATGTTATCCAATGAGATTCCGTTTACTTCATTCTCAGTTACAAAAGAGCTCTTTAACTCATGCGTCCGTTCATAAACTAGGGGATCATATGCGTCATAAACATCTGTTTCAACATGATCTTCTCCAGTTTTAATTAACGTTTGCTTTGTGCTGCTATTTGACTGTTGGATGGCCTTTAAAGCTTCTTTCTGAACTAAAATGGCGAGATCTTTGTAAGCCGCCATTATCTGTCCTCTTGAGTAAGCTCTTCAACTTTTTTTAAGATATCTTCATTTATTTTGTCTGCATTTTTATCTGCTGCTCTTGATATAAAATCAACAAAACCATTAGCAGCATCTTCAACTTTTTTTAAACTTTCTTCAGGGAATGAATCATGAATAGTTCTGATATGCTCTGATTTAGCAACTTCTTCAAGCATTTTAACTTTAGATGTCAAGGTTTTAGGCATATCACAAATATCACTAAATTCAATAACCGTATAGAGATAAGCTAAATCTCCAGCGCCTAAGTCAGTCTTGACTCCTTTTTCCGACTGAATCTCAACATAGTCTTTAATAAGAGTTTTGATCATTTTGTTTACTCTTGTTGGATCGAAATTCGGATAAATATAAGTGTGAAATTGATCATTCAATTCAATTCTTTGCTTCTCATTGTATTTTTTATTATCCTCTTTAATATGACTGAGCGTTAATTTTTGCGTTGTCATCATGCTTCCTCCTTTTAAATCCAAAATAAAAACACCTCTTAAGGTGTCACACACATTCCTAAATCCACACTGACATTAATGAACGGTTTATCATAACTTCTGCCTGTAATTTCTTCATACTCAGCAGGAGTAATATGACCCCACTCAACGTAATCTCTCATAATAGAATCGTCTTCATAGCAGCCCCAATCATAAAATTGTTTAATCGTAGCATAATCAGGATACTTCATGATGCGACGCTACCTTTCAATTTTTCAATTTCTGCTTGAACTTGAGCTAGCTGATAGGAGAGTAGTGCGTTTTGTTTTTTCAATAATTCCAATTCACTTGGTGCAGGTTTAGACGGTTTTATTTGTTCGATATATTCTGGTGTAGCTGCTTCGATCCACTTATCTTTTTCCGGATCGTATTTAGGATCGATTAAATTACCGGAAGATAAAGTTGATGTACAATTAGGCGGAAGTTTTTCGCCAGCTTCAAGGTTAACATCGATGTCACCTTCACCAGCATATTTGAAATTCTCATCATAAAAAAGAACATGCATTTTAATCCCTCCTTACCATAGCGGAATTCCAACATTAAATGAAACACGAGTCACACTAGCGTTATCATTTGCCATCATACCATCAAATCTCAAATCTCCATCAGTAGTAAAAGCGAATCGAGCCGTTCCATAAGATCCAATTGTCGGTACAACGAAATCGATTAGTTGTGTCGGTTTATTCGTAAATTTAGCGACAGAAGTACCTATAGCTGGCAATGTGCCGAAAGTTCCGCGGAGCCACAGAATATTATTGCTGATAGAGAATTTCAATGGATAGTTCGCGTCCTGTTTTACCCCATTAATTAGTGTTACGTTGTTCCAAGAGGGGGATAAATCAGTATCAGAAAGAACACGACTCCATCCCTGCCAGCCTAAGGTAGGGTCTAAATAATTTGTATACATATTATTCCTATAATCAATTGCCACAACGTAACCATAAGTGCCTTTTCCCTCACTATCTTCTACGGTAAAATGAAAAAATCCCCGCGTTGATAGGGAAGTGGGGGCATTTGTTGGCTTGCCAGTTGAGTAAAATGTTCCAAACCGTTTACCACTTTGAACAATTTTGGTGTAAAAATCGTCAGTGTCACCAATCGAAACAAAAACACCCCCGGCGTCATTGGTTATTTTAGATAGCTGTCCAGCGTTCCATTTGTCTTTTTCCGATTGTGTAACGTGGATGGTCGTATTTTTCGCATGGACATCAACTCTTGCCTGTGCTCCTGTGGTTGATTCTATAGGAATCCAGTTAATTGCCGTCTGATTTCCGTTATAGTAAAACCACCAGGCACTGCCACTTGCATCTGCCGCATATCCCATGCCTATTCCAGCTTGTCCTACTAACTGCATTCCTCTAAGACTACTCTTGGAGGGGGAATCTGTAACAGCGTTCGTACCAAAAAAAGAGACAGTTCCGACGTCTTTCAAAGCATCATAAAACGTTCCAGATGTAAGGTTTATTTTTTGCGTGCCCGAATCGGCTGTTATTTTAAAGAGTTGAGCAGCGCTCCATTTTTTTCGTTCATCAGAAGTGATATGACGTGTGTTATCTGAATCGTGTTTATCAAAGTCGGACTTTGCTGCCTGCTGTATGTTATCAACGTTTCCGAGGCCGACCTGAGCTTTTGTAACTGAATGTGGATTTTCTTTGTTATTCGCATGATCATCTGTATAAGCTTTTGCAGCAGCTAAAGCAGAATCTAGATCAGAAGAAGAGGGGACAGTAATGAATTCTGTCCATCCCGTAGATGGATACCAATGCCGAAGATAAATTCTTGGATCATCACGATTACCAGCATGAAAGAAAAGCTGAGCAAATCGATATTTAGTTGTCTTTACATTTAAACACTCGCCATAGGAACTTGGATATCCAGTTGAACCAGATGAGAGATGAAATGTTGAAATTCCCATTGGATAGTTATCTCCAGAGTAAGAAGCATCTTGAAATGGTGATGGGTCACTGATGATCGTGACTTGCTCTGATGTAACATTATGAGGGTTTGATTTATTATTTATGTGATAATTCATCAAGTCTGTAAGCTGATCGATTGTTGACTTTAATTCTTTTTCTGTATCAAGACTGTGTTTTTCAAAACCAGAAAATGTCCCTTTTAGGTTTTCAATCTTAATTTCATTTTCTTTGTTCTGTGCTCTTGAGAGATTATCCATCGTTATGTCACCGCATTTCCTTTGATGGTAATTGAACCACCATTAATCTTTGTTACTTCAAATAGAATTGCGGTTTTCCCAGCAATATCGAATTCCCAAATCTCATCAATGCCGAGTGTACTTGCTCCAAACATGTGATTAGAAGAGTTTATTCCTTCAAGAGTGATCTTTTTCGCATCTTGAGTGACAGCATAAAACTTAACTTCTCTTGAAGTGCAGTCACCTGTAATCTCTACTGTTAGTGTTCGATGTGACCCAACAATGAATTTTTCTCCTTCCCCGGCTTCAGTGACGGAATCGTGAAAGGTGAAGGGGGTAACTAAGGGTTCAATTTTTCGAGGCAATTTCTTATAATCGCAAACTGACATCTACAGCCTCCTTACATTGATTTGTATAAAACTTGTATTTTATTTAAATAAAAAAGGAGAGGGGAGAAGTCCCCTCATTTGTCTCGCTTTATGCAAAATGGGTGATAACCAGGCTTTTAATGCTGACGTCTGCAGTTCCACTGTTTGTAATCATGATTCGTGGAGATGAAGAGAGAACATCTACTTTATTAAGACCCCTATCATTGTCTTGGAGTGTCAACACATCTTCATACTCTTTAATTGTGTAGTTACTTGTTCCAGGGATGATATAGGTAAGCTTAACGGTAAGATTAGTCTTTTGATTTAAATAAATACCCAATCCCAGGCCGTTTCCTTTGGCGTCAATATTCAGATAAACCGATTCTCCAGCTTTAACCGTTGCGTTTTCAAGATAGGTTTCTGGAATAACACGTGGAGAAAGGATGCCATCAGCCATACCTAAAAGATGAACGTCTGTAACAGGCTTACCTTGCCCATTGTCCCTTGAGGAAGTAAAAACACCATTACTTTCATTTAGAAATTGATTTGCCAATATATTCTCTCCTTACTTATGTTTTAAATTTTGATTATTTTAGTCACCAATACCTACAGCTTTAGTTTGAGTTTCTGTATCTGAACCTGTATCTGGAGCAGGGGAGGGGGTTACAGGTGTGCCGGTTTCAATCCGAGGTACTCGTGCGAACCTACCAATTTTACCTTTGCTGTCTGCTGCAAGAACCTTAAATGAAAGCTCCGGCGTGTAGGCAGAGCCATTTTCAAGAGACATTTCAAATTCACCAGATGGTGCAACTTTGTCAAATTGAATATAGAGGTCACTATAAACAACACCAGTGTCCGGATCATACTCAATAGTGTGATATTCAAGCTCGTACATTTCAGAGAATTTGTTCGTGTTGATTTCAACTGTTTCACCAGTTACTTCAACTTTGTATACTGCAGTTAGTACATCTCCCTTTTTAGCAAAACCTTCAGGAACCGTAACTACGCCATCTTTAAATTCAGCTTGTACAGTTGCACCTTTGCTATTTTTAAGTGATACCGTACCAACAGGAGTTTTCTGTAGTTTAACTGTCTTATCTGTATCAACTGTTACATCTTCACGTTCAAATACATTGAATTTGTTTTCTTCAATTGCAACCCCTTGAGTCATTGCCATGAATTCCATGTCAAAGAATGCATTTTTAACCTTTGCATCAATTGACTTATCAGAACGAAGGAGATAAAGAGTTTTATTCCCAATACCACCTTTTAACTCTTCTTCTGAAATTGATTGAGAAATAGAAGCCAATTGAGCTTCGGCAGCAGAAATTACATGTCCATCGGATTTTCTTTTCCAATAGACATCTGCTGTATCATGAATAACTGTTTTCTTGGTCATTAAATATCCTCCTTGAATTTAAATAAAAAAAGACTGATGATTAATCAGCCTTGAAGCAATCTTTTTAAGTTTTTGACTTGTTCATCTGTCAGTGCATGACTCTCTTCTTCAAAGAGGTCAACATGTTCACTCCAGTGTTTGATATTTTTACCTGCTTCAGGGGATACTGTTGCAAATAAAATAGATGTATCGTAATCCTTGATCCTATCAATGCGATAAAAGGTCATATACATTTGATACATTGTCATCTCTGCAATTTCTTTGTATGGGACACCTGTAAAGGCCATAATTGAACTAATCATGTCATACACTTCAAGCAGCTCTTGTTCTTGTCTTTTTAATCTTTTGCTTTGCTCGATTCTTCGTTGAACTTCTGGGTTTGGGCTAATCTTTTCTTCTTTGAGACAGTGCATTTCTATAATGAGTTTTCTTATTGAAATGAAATTATCTCGATCAATTAATTCAAATATATCCTCATTCTGAAAGACCTTTTGGAACACTTCAGAATAAGCCTCATTGAAATTTGGTAATTGATTAACGATATCAAAAAGAGGTAGCTTCTTCATTTCTTCAATAAGCTCGTTTAATTCACCGTTTTTATTAAGCTGGCTATATCTATAAACAATCTCATTTTTGCTCATCTTTATTAAGTTCAGGTATGCCGCATAGTCGTTGTAATCCTTCATTTTGAGGAAATGGCACTTACCAATAGGAGTGTCAACGGGGATACCTAAGATAAATAGTTTTTGAGAATTTTCGTTCATTTCATTGCTCCGAATGTGAAAATCATTTTATAACCCAAATACCCAGCAGGTGGGTTTCCGATCAGCATTCTTTTAGGAGCCATAGCCTTTCCGAAGCCAGCGATATTTTTATTGAAAAGAAGCTCAGATAACCTGTCCAAAATTTTTAAAGATCTAAATTCATTTTCTTCATATGTCTCAATATGAGTGTAGACATCAATATGAAGGTCTTGATCCATAAGCAAATAGCTTTGATTAGAGGGCTTTGATAAGCCACTTCCCAAATACATGCATACTCTACAGATTGGTGATTCAGTAATGTCATCGGTTTTGGGAGCTCTTTTGAAGATTGTCTTGAAAATAGGGGGGATAATGCGGACTTTTCCATCTTCTTCAACAGTTGTTTCGACTTCATAGCCTTCTAAGTCCTGAACATCAGGGAGGTCAGGGGAGAGGGGGTTGTCCTTATAATACAGAAGCCTGTTGAGCTCAGAATCATTAATCAATGTTCTGAAAATCTTGGTCATGTGTTCAACCATATTGCTCATGCACTACCATCACCTCTGACTTTCTTTTTAGCAATTAATTTTATTGTGCCGTGATCTCCATAAACCTTAGAGTAATCAATGTCATTAACAAGATAATCCTCACCAAAGAAAGAGAGGAGGAGCCCAATTTTAATTTTGTCGTTATTTACATTTGGAATTGTGATGTTCGCTTGGCCGTCAGGGAGATTTACAGCGAGGTCAGTCCCATTTATAGATGTGGATCGTTCAAAAATGCAGGGTATTTCAATAACTTCTCCAGGCACTTTAACTTTGATTGGTTTACCAGTAACTTCACTTATCTTGTCTGAATCAATCCATTTGTCATTTGTGGTTATCTTTATTGAGGAGTTGCACAGTCTAATTTCTGCTTTTTTATAAATTTTATTAAAGCTTGGGAATGTACTGATTAACCATTGCTCAGTACCCCATTTAACAACTCCTCCAATATAGATATCTTCGGGCAGTCCAAGAATGTATTTAGTCATTCCATCGCCATTGGAATACTTCGAGGTAATCAAACAATGTATCGATTCTTTCCCGTCAATTGATACAGTCTCGGATTGAAATCCTTTTAGACCAGCCTGAAAAATCAATTTTCCATCATGTTCTATTTTTTTATTAGTATCAATCTGATGATAATTCCTAAAGTCTTTCATTCAAATCACCGGATAGGTATTGACCTAATCTTACGATTTCAGCACTCACGTCCAAAATAATTTCCCGAATTTCAGCCAGTTCTGCATCAGCAAGCATTTTCTTATTTAGATATTGCTCTACTTTATAAAGAACAGAGTTGTTTTTCTTACTTAATCTTATGCAGTGTTCTTGCAATGAGAAAGGTGCCTGTCCTTCATTAAAGGGTTGAAAAACACTTTTGTTGCTCATAAATAGTCCACCTCTGTATTCATAATGAGGCGATCAATTTCTGCTTTTTGCTCTTCGATAGACTTTCCTAATGAATTGATTTGTGTACCATAGTTAGTAACGCCAACGTCTTTTGCAAATGGCTGCCATGTTGTCTGGAAAAAAGTCTGTTCATTAGTTAAAAAAATTAGACGTAAATAATGAACGAGAATCAATAAATCGTCCTCGTTCATTACTCTATCTACTGTTTCGGTTTCATCGTTACACTTTAATTTTTTGTCGCGAAGTCTGTTGTTGAATCGAAGAACTGCATTCCTTATAGACTTATAAATTAGAGTTTCGTCTGTGGGTAAATTGATATCAGACGTTTTGCAGTTTAGCAAGAAGAACTCCCAAATTTCATCATAAGAAGTCATTATGGAACCTCCTAGTCAAAAAGCAAGGAAGGATCTTCGACACCCATCCATTCAGCTAATGCTTTAAGTTTTCCAGCAGGGATATCATCACTAAATTCAGAGGCAACATCAATAACAAACTGTTTTTCCGAGTCAACTGTTATCTTTTCGAGTTTACTTTTCATCTGTGCAATGTTACCTGTTTTGATCATTTTTGTGATTTCTTCTTTTGTGTGAGTGTTGTTTGTATATGCTTCCGCATTAACAATAGACTCCTTAATTTCTCTTGTCGAATCACCTTCATCGACAATAACCAATTCACCTTTATCAAAGCAGACGCTGTTCATTGTTAACCAGTCAACAACATCTCTAGGAACTTCTTTGATCTCAGCCTTACCATTTTTACTACCTGACCAAGTGAATTGTTTAAGTCCACCATCTCCAGTGTACCCAACAAAATAAGAAGTGTTTCTATAACGAGCCAATTTAACTTTATCAGACATAATTTCCTCCTAGTTTATCCTTTAAAATAAATACTTAGATAGATACTGCTGCTTGTTCCTCGATAATTCCAATCGCTTCACCAAACAGAAGGTTAACAGAAGCAGATTGAGTGATTTTCATTTTAATTCTTTCATCTTCAATATCCTGTTCAGTTAACTGTTTAAGTCCACCGTACTCAACGATAGAGAATGGTTTTTGTGACACTCCACCAGCAAACATATAACCTTTGTTTACAGGCAACTCAACTTTTGAGTTAGTTTCATCAGTGAATGGGTTTGTGAGGTTTACTGCAGTAGTTCTTCCAATTGTAGTAGGGTTTAAAGCAGTTAGAAGCTCATTTTTAATGCCATCAGTTAGAAGGTTTTTATATGTAGAATCTGTAGCTTGTTGGAAAGCAAAGTAATCAATAAGAAGGGAGTCTCCAACAAATACTGGCCTACCTCCATAACGTTGAAGAACTGAAGCAACTTCATAATATTTTTGTAATGTAAGGTTTGAACCAACAGCCACGTTTTTTGGCGGAATTTTCCCTTTAGCAATAGCAGCAGCCGTTAATTGATGAATATTATCCAAATACAAACGAACTTTTGCATTGGCAATGTCATTAACTAATTTGTTGAAATACTCGACAGAATCAGTTACAAGATCAAGCGGTTCATAGTAAAAACCAGTAGATAGTATACGAGGAACAGCAGGTACATTTTCCCGACCTTCAACTCGAACCAGATCAACGCCTGATCCACTAGCAGACCAAATCACTTTTGCTTTGTTTTTCTTAGGGATTTTGATTAGTTTTAGATTCCCTGGCTTCTCTTGTTCGAGATTTGCAAATAACGAAAGAAGATTCGTTACCATCGGTTTTGCGATCTCATCAGCCTGTTGGACAACAAGTGTATTAAACTGATGCAACATGGAAGGGTCAGGAGTTACAGTTCCATCACCAAATACTTTTTTAATATAAGTTTCGATGTCTGATTTATCTGTGGCTTCCATCTTATTGTTAACCACACGGCTGAATAAGCCTTTAATTTTTACAGTGTCAAGTTTCATATAACGTACTCCTTTTCAAATAAGTGTTTGTTCAAATTTATGTATTAATCACCAATGTCTACGGCTTTAGTTTGAGTTTCTACACTTGTTCCTGGGACTAATCCTGTTTCTGATCCTGTGATTACTTCGAGACGTACGAGCTTTTGTCCCATTGTGTATTGGAGATCATCCTCGCTGTTTACAACAAGGAATTTAGCAGAAGAGTCTGCAAAGTCAGCATGTGGTGAAGCGGGGTCACTTAAAATGTATTTTTCAGTTTTAATATCAAAGTGCGCCACTTGTCCTCGTTTAACTTCTTTGACGCCTTCATTCAGAGAAAAAGCAGAAACATCAAAACGTGTGTATCCTGGTTCCAAAATAACGATACGAGCATGTTCACCTTTAGCATTATAGAAATCAGTCAAGGACTCGCCCAAATAACGAACTTCTGGAGCTGCAATTAAATAAGCTCTGTGCTTTTTGTCGGAAAGTTTTTTTGCAATGCGATTTCCTTCTTCATCAAAACCGAGTTCCACAAGCATAAAGTTGTCGATATCTGATCCAGACACCTTAGCACCGTGAGCAAGAGTTTTGATTTTTAATGAATTCAAGTTACCAGTAGTGTGGGTGCCTACTTCTGTGAGGGCAGTTTGTAGTCTAGTAGCCATTTATAAATCCTCCATTTTAAGTTTTTTAAGATGAATAACGCGATTCAAACGAATCATCATCTTTTAGTAATTTTTCACGTTTGCTGGACATCTCTCTAATAAAAATTCCATCTTGATCAGTTGCATGATCAACAAGTTCGACCAACATTGAATTCAATTGAAGAACTGCTTTATCGGCTTCTTCGTTGTCTTTAGCAGATGCTAGAATAAGATTTTGAACTTCTTCAGTTTCATATTTCTCTTCAGCATTAAGAGCTTCAAATTTAGACTTATAGAATTCTTTCTTTTCTTGAGCTCTTTTTTCGAACTCTGCTTTTTCATGTTTTTCCTTGAAAGGTTTTAGCTCTTCTACAACAGAGTTTAATTGAACGAGCTTTTCACTTGCCGCATTGAACTGCTCTTCAAGCTTGGATTTACTCTCTTTTATTTCATTAAACTGATTAGAGAGCTCTGAAATTGTTGTGTCTTTTTCATTTAACTGACTAACAATTTCTTCAGGGACAACTTCTTCCCAGTTTCTTTTTAAGAAGACTTCTGTTTTAGAGTCCAAATCAATTGTCAGTGTATCCCCATTTTTGGTGTAGTTAATTTTGTAATATTTGTCGTAAGAATTATCTTCAGACCAACTATAAATGTTTACAATAAAATATGAATCATACACATCAGCAATATATGATTCCTCATTTGATTCGAGAGTTGGATCAAGCTGATTATAGATAAGTGCTCTTATGTCTGAATGTGATAACTCAAAGACTTTTTTAAATTTATCCACTTTTTCACCTTCCTTTTGTTTTTCTTGGATAGCGGCTTGCGCTATTAATTTCTCGAATTTTACCATCTCATTAAAGCTCACTAAACGAGATGAATCATAAGCAGGGAGGACGATATCGTGTTCTCCTCGTTTCTCAGAATTCAAGATCGCATGACCTTCTAAATAAATAGGTGTTTCAATGTACTCTATTCCATCTTTAACAGAGTAATTTGAGTATAGAATTTCACAGCTTGTGTTTATATTGATGCCCCGCGAATACCATTCCAATAAAAGCTCACAGGCATCGCTGAAACGCGAACTCCATAAAACTGCATCGGCGGCCAAAACTTCCTTTTTCCCTTCTGGAGTATCGATCTCCATGATGTATCCTTCAGAAGTAAACACGCCGATTGGGGTGGTATCCGTCTTTACTTCAAGTTCACCGTGTTTATCAGTGCCTAAATATGCTTCATGAGATCCAAGAGCATCAGTAGCAGTGTTGTTTTCTTCAACCTCATGGTATTTTGCAACAATAGGCTTATTGATAATAGTAGGGGAGGCGTCCAAAGCAACTTCCTTAGAAATGACTGTATTGTTATGAGATGCCTCAAAGTCAAAAATGATAAAAGTGCAGGGGAGCTTTGTGGGATCATCTGTTTTCTTTATCTCATTTAGCTGCAATTGAAAAACTTTTTTCTTTTGCTCTTTGGCCAAACGTTTATTCACCTCCTTTCAAAACATTGCAAATTAGTCTGGTAAGCTGTTTCCATTTGATGTTGCAGATTTAATAGTGTTTTCATTAGTACTTTCATCTACAACAGGGTGTCCAGCTTCATTGCCTGTATATGTATAGGATGTTTGATAAGGCTTTATCTTATCTTGAAGATTCAATTCATCTGTTTCATATAAAGTTTGTTCCAAATAACTTTCCCATGACACGCCTGCAATATTGTCGATTACATGTTTAATTGACCAACCTTTATCATTAAGCTTAATGAGAATGTCCATCTTTTCTTTAAGAGTTAAAGGCTTATCTTTGTCATAGTTCATGTAATAATTATCTTTTTGACCTGCAGGAAGGATAAGGTTAAAGAGTTTTTGATATACTTCCTGTTCAACTTCCTCCATTAAGACGCCAATTCTTTTGTAAAAGGTATCTAAGTTTAATGAGGAAGTTGCATAGTTGCCGCCATCACCATTTAGCAAAGATCCTGATAAACCATAAGCAGATTGTATGTCACTGTTGATGTGATCAAATTTTGTTCCGTCTAATCCATCGGCTTTTACATCCGGGAACTCCAAATTTGCAAAGTCGGGGATGGAAACGACTGTAACTCCATCTCTATTGTTTTTTTCTAAAGCAGCCTTCACTCCAGAATGAATTTTTTGCTTTACTGGTCTTGGAAGCTTAAGATTTGTGTACTCGCCTTTAACTTTATCAGTCCCGATGGTTAAAACAGCAACTGCATTAATGATTTTATTGGCGATAGCTCTTTCAACGTCTTTAAGTTTCTTCTTATGTAGAACATCATATAAACCTGGTGTTACCCAAGATGTACCTAACCCTTGATTCCTTTTTAAAGTTCCGGTTCGAAGCGGGAATGTCCGTTCTTGTGGGAGTTCCTTATATCTGTATTTCTCACGATCTTTTAGGAAGTTTTCATAATCTGAATTCTTAATGAAAGGGGAAAAGCTGTTTAGCAACTCTTTTCTATAGTCCTCTTTGAAGTTGCTGAAATACTCCATATTGATTAAACAAACCCAATCACCATTTCTTCTGAAAGCTGGAAAAACATATTTAACGCTGTCGAACACAAAAGGGTAGGGGGATTTTTCATCTCCTAGCCAAATTCCAACGAGTGTTCCTGCTGCTGCAGTTTGTTTTAGCAAGTCGCGTGTTAATCTTTTATGTTTTACTCTATGGAGGGATTTATTTAAAAGGGAGATGTGCTTATCAGAGGACTTGCTTTTCACAAAGGAATCAATTTTATAATTCAAAGTTGGGAGAGCTTCGATTAACTCAAAAAGTTGGTGGATCTCAGCGGTTGAAATATAGAAATATTGAGCAAGATTTTCTATCTCTTCCTGAAACTTATCAGGGTTAGAAAAGTATTCTTTTAACTGCTTAGCATCTACTTCACTTATAATACCTTGAGAAAATAGGTTAGAAACGAAGCCAGATGCAAAAGTAGACACATAGGTACTGTAATCGTTTAGCAGCTTTTGGTACTCCTCTGATTCAATATCGATTTTATTAATACCAGCCATAATTCACCTCATTTCTTTTAAAAGTAGACAAGATCATCATCAATGTCATATTCTGTTTGTTTGTTGAGTTTTCGTTCTAAAAGGGTAGCAACATAATTCCCATACGCCACGGAACTATATCTGTCTTTTCGTTTACTCTTAGGTTCTTTTAGCTTGATTTGTCCGTTATCGCTGTATTCAGCTTCAAGGTTTATCATTTCATTGATCAACAAGGTGATTTGAACATAAGATGAAACAAATTTGGCCTTGGTTTCTTCTGGTAAGGCTTCGTATCCCTTGAGTCGCTTCAAATACTCTCGACCTTCATTTTCATTTATAGGGATTTTAATTTTTCCTCGTTTAAATCCGTCTTTAAGAAGAACTGCAATCTCACTATTTAACTGAGCGTTACCTTTAATGCTGTAAATGAGTTTTTCGGCATTTTGATACGTGCAACGTTCAGTCATTTTTTCGTCATTGATACAAGAGAGTGGTTCATATTCTTTAGCTCTTTCTTTATCATATAGAGGCTGACAAAGAGCATCATATACACCTAGACCAATGCTTTGAGTATCTAGCACAATATAGTCACATGAATAATCTTCAAATAATTGTCTTATCCTTGTTGCTTGTGAACCTGTGTGTCCACCAACTATGCTCTCCATATAAACAATGTGTCTATCATAACCATTTGAATTTGGAATTAATCTGAAAATAGTATAAACACTGGCGTCATTATCTTTACCTGCCATGCCAGCAATGTCGTTGCTAATTAGCCTTAGTTCACCAGGTTTTTTATTTTCAAATTTAAAATTTGAATCTTTAATGATGTCATAATAATCAGGTGGGAAAAGGGGAGAGGCGAGTTTTCGATTTTTTTCGAGATCTTCAAATTTAAAATAAGCCTTTTCTGATTCTCCAAACCACAATGCTTCCATTTCCATTGACCAGCCAATTGGGTCAAAGTCTTCTTCTGACATTTCGTCTTTTACTTGATCCTTATCAAGCAATCCTTCTTTAATGGCAATTTGATAAGGAAGGCCACATACAAAATATTTTGATCCTTTCATCATTGCATTAAAATAGGTGACAAATCTATTATATGACCAGTGAACCTTATACCAGCAGGATGATAAGTAAATTTCTTTGTTTCGTTCTTTTAGATGAGCATATTCTTCTTTTTCAAGATATTTTGGAGATCTTGGAGCGGTAAGGAACTTTCTTAATACTTTACTGATGATCTCGATATCGACCATTCTGAACTCGTCCACAATCAAAAGGTTTGCACGTTTTGAGCGAGCTCCGTCGTTTGATGCAACAATTTTAATCCAACTACCATTATGAAATTCAACCCTTGCGTCATTAGTTGAAGTTTTTAAGTCCTCAATTTCTCGTCTTAAATTCGGAGACTCTTTTCGCAAATCATCAATCTTTTCAATAACTTCTCTTGCTTGTCCTTTAGTTCCTGAAGCAATGACTATCTTTGTGCCAGGAAATAGTATGGCTTGAACACAGCAGTACACCGACGTTAACCAAGTTTTACCCTGTCCACGACTAGCTAAATACATAAAATAATGGTTATGTACCATCATGTAAATCAAAATACATTGAAATAGTTTAAGGGTTATCCCTAAGTATTCTTTTACAAAACGATGGGGATTTGCTCGATAAAAAGAAGCCCAAGCACCAATACCATCCATTAGTCTTTCTGATTTAGATTTCTTGTTGAAGTTCCTGCCTTTATTGAAGAGGTTAATACCTTTACTATGTTTTTTACGGTCTGTTGTGAAGTTACTGTATGAGGCCATTTTCTGTTACCTCGTCTTCTTCATCATCTACAGGCTCTTCAACAGTGTGCTTTTGCATTTCGCTCCAATATTCATCTGAATACTCATTCTTGATACCAAGCATCCTTGATAAGTGACCTAAGAAAAATACTTTTATGTACTTACCGATCTTATCAGGATCTTTCCAGCGAGGCTCAGGTTCTGGAATTGGCCTTTCGTTTTCATATTTCTTTATCAATGTTCCGAAGGTCTCTTGCTCAACGCCACTAGCCCCTGATTCTTGAACCGGCTTCAAATTACTTGAACCCAATAAGTCTTGGAGTGTTTTTTGTTGCTGATCGACTTTCTCTCCATTTTCACGGCGCTTACGAATATCCAACATTGTAAGACAGATTTGATTTATAAGCAGTTCCATTCCTTTAGAATCGCACTCATACCGATTTGTAAAATCAATGTACTCATTTTGAAGCCACAAATAGTCCTCAACCGATAAACCGCGTCCCCAAAATTGAATAAACTCCTCAATATCTTCTGGAGTTACATCTTCATTACTTTTAGCGAGCAGCATTTTTGTAGTATGTTCTTGATCATCTTCAAAATCATATTCACTGTCTGACCAGTTTTTAGCGATGAAATCTTTCATCCCAATGTTTTTCATGTAAACACCAAAAACATTGGCATCGCCATTTTTAGATTTTGTTTTTGCTTCGTCAATTGAAGCTGTCCAAATATCATAAATAAAAGGACGATCAATCATGCGTAAAATACTTTGTACATGTTTTAAGTTTTCAGGATCTTTTTTGTATTCAGTTTGAAGACATGTTTTGCAAACTGTGAGCTTCCCAGTGGCAGCATTAAATAATGATTCAGATTTGTAAAACTGAGTGGGTGCTTGAACTTTCCCACAACAAGAGCACATAATTTTTTGTGTAGCCATTAATTCACCTCCAATACTTAAGTTAAACACGTTTTATAAAACGCCCAGCAATAGGGAGGATGGGAGAAACCTCAATCACACTGGGCGTTCTAAAAAGGTGTTTTTAAATAAAATTAAAGATTTATTCAGATACAATGAATGTTTTTAAACAAACCGTCTTTTGTTTTATCTACCTCCAATTTTCCATTTACTTTTAAATTTAGGGCTACGGGTCGATTTCCAGCCAACTTTTCAATTAAAAACCTTCTTAGTTTCATTTGAATTCCTCCTAAAGTTTTTCTCATGTAAAACGAATTATGTATGTAGCTTCAATGCCTTCATCATCAAAAACCATGAATTTCTGAGAAGGCTTTGTACCAAAACGACCTTGCATTGCGTAATCGTCAGCACCAACTAAAGCGCCATTTACTACGACGGTCGTGCTGCCGTATTCTTTTTCATAATTGTGGTGAATATGCCCACCGAATATGTATGAAGGAATATAACCTAATAATTGAGGTAAGCGCGTAACACACTGATCAACTCGATCATAGTGTCCGTGAACAAAAACGACTTCACTATTATTGATTTTTGCTGGAATAAAACCATCTTGCTCAGGTTCAATAAAGATGTTGTCAATGTCTCTTAATCTGGCTTCTAAATACCAATTGATAAGGTATTCAAAATTCTCCTTGATTCCAACATCATTTTTAGAAGGGGAGAGGCGGCCATGATTTCCTGCAACGTTATAAAATTTAATGTTTTGAAATTCAGAAGCAAGTTTAGCCAAGACTTCAGAAAGAGTTTCTGACACATATTTAATTTGTTCAACAGCATCTTCATTTGCTTGCACTCTCGTTGAAACATGAATGAGCCCACTGATTAAATCACCGAGGTTTGCAACATGCAGCGTAGAAATGTGATTCAACCTTCCATATTCAATAACTTTACTTGTTAAATGCTCCACTCGTTCATTGAAAATTTCTTTGTTAAATTTGTTAATTCGGTTATCAATCTCCATTCCAAAATGCCAGTCACTAAAAAGAGCAAGTCCATGCTTTTCAGTTGCGACAGGCGATGGGGAAGTGAAATTGAGTGGTCGCTTTGATTCTAAGTTTAAAATAGCTTCAACTACATCATCTTTAATCTTTTCAAAACGAGCCTGGTTACGAATTTTTTTAGCAAATTCTCTATTTTGATCACGTTTCCTGACTTTCGCTTTTTCAGATTCAATATAGAGTTCTTCGTATTTATCTTGAATTTCTTTGTCAATGTTTTTAGACATTATATAAGTATACCAGCGCTCGTATTGCTTATAATCTTTACGCCACTTACTCTCATCATAATGAGAGCCATGTTCCTTATTAAGCAGCTCTGCAATAGTTTTTGTATCAATATTGTATGTATCTTTATTTTTAAATAATCTAATGTGGTAATCAGTAAACGATTCATCTTTATCACGTTGAAGAGCGGGATTCAAAACTGCTGTCATTCAATCACCATCCTACTCATCTTCTTTAACAGGAAGTTCATTTTCTTCCTTAATTGTGATTGACACGTTTTTCCCACTAAACTCAGAAAGAATTTCTTTAAAATCGTAAGTATACTCAGCTTCTTTGGTTTGTTCGGTAATTTCCATTACATCCATATCAAAAAAACCTTTCAAATTAACTTGATGAACTTTTTTGCTTGCCATATAAAATTTCCTCCTTATTATCCTTTTAATTGATATATAACTGAAATAAATTCCTTCGGAAGTCCGATGATCCGATAACATCGGCCAATCCGAAAAGAGGGGATGAAGGGGAATAATAAGAAATGAATAAATCGGATAGGTGTTGAGGGAAAACACCCGAAGGAATTTACAAAAAATAAAAACCCCATCTCACCTACGTAAGTAGCTCACGTGAGGAACGCAAGCCTTCGGATCGACAGGGAATATGGCTGCTTACGGGTTAGCCAAAAACCTTTATAGTCGGCAAAATTTAAGTAAGCCGAAATAGCAAAAGACGCTTTAGCAGCGCCTTCAGAAACTCCTTCTACGCATGGTAGATGAGCTAAATAATGAAGCAACAGAGAACAGAGTTAAAGTTTTTCATCAAAATATGACCACACTAAATATCTAACGTCCGTTTAATCGTAAAGCACGTGAACCGTAAGCTGTTAAACGTTATCCGTTTTCCACCCTACAAATAAATGTTGTAATTTTATCTTACAGTTCGGATACGCTCCAAACCAAGGCGGCTCTCTACTTCTCTGATGCTCCGTGCTGATGATTTTACATCAGCTATCAAGGTGAAAATCAGTTTCACCCTCATAGCTAAGGTAAAACCCCAGCATTTATAGATACTTATCAGCAGCCTCAAACTCAATTTCATAGTTATGATTTGCTTTTTCAATTGCATTTGATAAGCGATTCGCCATTCTTTCAAGTTTTAATCCTTTAGATTGCATTTTTTCAGGATCAAACATTGCTTTACGATAGCTAATAACATCAGAGTAAGATGATAATCGTTCAGTTTCTTTAGAACGGCCGTAGCTTTTAAGTCTATTAGCTTCACCTCTAAGTTGCTGAGCTAACTCAAGAGCTTCAGTAATAGACAATTCTTTTTCATCCCATACAACTTTAGCATTAAGGTTGGCTTCGGACATTAATACTACCAGATCTCGATAATCTTTTCTAGCCTCTTCCAGCTCAGATGTGATTTGATCTACACTTTTTGTAGGTTTGATGTATTCTTCACCTTTATCATACTCAACATATGCAACACTGTCACGTTCTTGCAAGAGTTCCTGAATACGTTTAGAAATAGTATTCCTTAAAGGAAGAGCCTCGAATAGTGCGATTTTCGTCATTTACTATCGACTCCTTTATGGGTTTATAGACTGATCTTAATATAATTTTGATAAATTGCCAACTATTACACATTACCGCTGGATTGACTTGTTTTTAAAATGGTACGTGGACTTCCCACGACTTCATCCCATTGACTAACAATGCCATCTTGTTCAAGTCGTTCTAGGAATTTTGCAGCGTCCATATACGAAATCATATATCGATACTTAATTGCGATAGGGGACATCGTTCGATCGCCAAAAGGATTGGACATAACCCAGTCGCGAACTTCCTCATATGTTAAACTTTTTTTCATGCAGCATCTCCTTTTACCGTATTTAACGCAAAAACAAAAAGACTGCCGACAACTCTCAGCAGCCTCGTTCTGATTGCGTTGGGATATTCATCTCGTCCCGTCCCATGCGGTATAGCCTCTGCGGCTGCCATGCGACAATGATTAATGAACCCGACGTCGCTATCGGATATTAACACCCGCCGCCTCAAGGCTGGGCAGCGTGGTTTTGTGTATGCGGGCAAGGATTTGCACCTTGCATGTGTCCATGGATACTGCCATCCCTTTATGCTCCATGGATTCACTTAGCGTGTTATGGATGGCTTTTCCTCAAAGAGATTCATTTGCACCTAGCGTCTACCTTATTCCGCCACCGCATATGTATTGAAAAGGCAAGACCGAAAATAATCCTTTTCTGTGAAATGGGAGCGGTGATCAATCGCTCAAGCCTATTCACTTATTTTACGATTATAGAAAAATCGCTAACCCGGAAAAATTTTGTGGCCTCATTCGAATGGTCGAAGGGCAGTATTTTAGGGGAGGAAGACGCATCCGCCTCACCTAAAGTGTAAGCCGAAGCTGTACACCGCAATTAATTTATAGACAAAACTGTCGCCCATAATAAGACTGTGATGGGTTCACCCTACAAAGTAGTTAGTAGCAAAGGTCTTATTGACAGTTTTCGTCCGATAATAGCCACTTGCCTGTCTCCTAGAGATACAGGCGACCAAGCTAACCTCGATCCCTCGCAAATGACTATTATCCGACCCACTTCAAATTGAAGTGGAGGAAAGAGGAGTAATTATTCTGAAAGGATTAACCCAATACTCCTCATATACTCTTCCTCGGAATCGAAGAAAAGTTCAATTTGTTCCTTGGTGATCGCGATGTTGCGCTTCTGTGCAATTTTCCATATCACCTTTTCCAATTCATCATAACTAAATCGCAAATGAACAAACTCCTTTTAATTATTGTTTGATAGCATCTTTAAGAGCTTTAGCAGCTTTAAATGCTGGTGCTTTTGTTGCTGGGATTTCAATTTCTTCCCCTGATTGAGGGTTACGCCCCTTGCGTGCAGCACGCTCTCGCACTTCGAAACTGCCAAAACCGTGCACTTTAACTTTTTCACCATCTTTTAGAGCAGATGTGATTACATCAAATGTTGAGTCAACAACCAATTCCACATCTTTCTTTGTTAGTCCTGTAGCCTCTGCAACTGCACCAATTAGTTCTTTTTTATTCATTCTTATTTCCTCCTAAATGTAAGTTTAATTTTATGTATCCTTCCATATAATAAAAATTTATGTATGGTTCAAAAACGCTTATATATCAAGGGTTTTAGCGTTTTTCTAAAGCGTTACATTTCGATATTTTCTTACTCTTGCCCTTGTTTTTTCTTTTGCTATAACGGATGCACAAAAAGGGCAGTATTTAGATTTGTTACTTTTAAATCTAAATGGGGTTTGACAATTGACACATGGTTTAACTTTCTTTTGATCAGTGTGCAGATCATAATAAAGGCCGATACTGTCAAACGATCTTATTTTGATAGCCGTTTCTCCGCCAGGTTCAATACCATAGATAAAACTTAATTTAATGAATCCTTTATTTCGAATCTCAACAATGTCTTTCGTGGCCAACTCTCCAATGTTTTGATGCAGCTTGTTGGCAGTTAGCGAAGTATGAGAAGCATCTATAAGTTCTTTGTATCTTTTGTTGTTTCCGCCAAAATAGTGTTCTGTTGTATGCTCCCCGTATTTGATGTGATGAACTGTCGAATATAATTTTGCTAAGACGAGAAGGGTAAAGCAGAGCTTTTTTTGTTGATGGTTGATATCTAAAGAATCAATAAATCGAAGTTCATTCTCGGTTATATCAATTTCATCTATATTGATTAAAATATTTTCTTTTTTTCTTGCATGATTGAGTACTGTATTAATTTTTTTGTAATATAGCACCCGGCTAAAATTCTCTATGTTTTTTTCACAGAAATCATAAAGGAGTTCTTCTCGTTTTTTAGGTTTATATCCTAATTCTTTATAATACTTGGCCAATAGCTTCAATTCATAATTCAGGTTTTTTGAAATAAATCCATTTTCAATAATTGCTTCTGCATATTCTTTCTCTTTAAACTTAAATTTGTCTATCATAGACACACCTTTCTTAATGAATAGTGTTTATTAAGGTAATTAATATCTCCGTCTTGATCCAAAACAGGGATGTGGAAACTGTCTTGCTTTCTTTTTACGTTTTCAAATATGTATTGGCCGTATAAATGCCATAGAATCTCTTTATTGGAGCTCTTCTCATCAACATAGAATAAGCGAATAAGGTAATTAACTGCTTCATAAACATTGGAGCAGATATCATTGATTTTTTGCTTGAATAATTCTAGGGAGTTTGAGAAATTGTTACAGAGCTCAGCATCATAGAGATTCTTATCAGATTCATTACTTGTTCCAAATGAAAAGGATTGATTAATGCTCTTCTTATGTTTTTGGTATGCTTTCATTATTTTTTTGTAACGCGATTCATCAAAATCAATAGTGTCGTCCATGTAAAGCTTGTAAATCTCATAGTCAACATCCTTGTTTACAATGCTTCTTATACCGAAATCAACAGATTCAATGTATTTACATAGCCTATTCATTACACAGTCGCTCTCAATCACAGGGTTAAACCTTTCAAATAGCTTAAGGAATTCATGTTGCTCCTTTGTCTTTCGTTTTACTTTCCTTAGCTCCTCAAGGCTAATTCCAAACTTCTGCTTGCAAGTGATATCGTAGGTTTTGACATGTTTTTTATACTTATTCTTTGTGCCTTTATACAAATAAATAAAGAAGTAGGGATGCTTATCCAATAAGATTTTATTGTGAAATTCCTTTTCCAGTTTTATTTTCTCCGGATCATCTTTTTTGATCTTTTGATAATTGATCCAACGGGAAGGAATCCCTTTAACTTCTCTCCCAATTTTTGCTTTGTCAATTTGAGCACTTTGCAATTTCGTACACATCTTTACACGGTTCAATGTAGTCAAATATTCATCAGAATCAACGTCTAATTGCGAAAGAAGGGCATATCCACTCGTGCTTTTATTTGTTATCGAGCCAATGATTGACCCAAACGAAAACAGGTCTGCATTAAACAAATCTTCCTCTGTTAAAACCTTTTTAGTCGAAGTGGGAGGGGTGTATGCAACTGGCAGCTCATCTTTATAAACCCCTCTTAATACTGTTTCATTGGACGTGGTTGCAATAATGTCATAGTCAAAATCACTACCAGCCCAATTCATTGTTTCAGATCCATGCACATTCACAATGATGCCTGTGTAATTGTATCTGTACCAATAATCCAAATCCTCATTTCGCTTAAGATTCAAAATCAAATGTTCGCTGCGATAGGTGAGGGGAGCGCGCATACTGTCAACATATTTGACCCCTTTTTGATTCCAATAATTTGAGTAGTATTCACGCTTACCTAAAAGCCCTGTTACCTCTAAGCCACAAACGTGCTGCATCATTGCATAGGGGTCGCTGACAAGTGTTTGAAAGTTCCCGTCTAAGATAATATCCCCTAAGCAGCCACGTTGGATTTTCTTTTTCATAAGGTCATATATTTTCTTTTTTATGTATTTGTCATTGATTAAATTGGGGTTCACGATTAAGGACTTAACCCAATGATTTTCAGATTTCTCTAAGTAATTCATGATTTTTTCGTCTGTAACGTCAGTTCCAAGCAAGAACAGAATGGTGTAATATATGTTCCCTGAATTAACACCAGTAATCCAATTTACAAACTTCTCACATATCATTTCAATGTCCTCGTTGTTAAGGTTCAGTGTCTGCAAAAATTGATAGTTCATTTTCAAAATGTCTTTATCTTTTTTAGGACTATGCAGTGATACTCCCCATTTCAAATTGTTCTTTTCGCAATTATGTTCGTAAACTTCAATAGAAGGGAAGCTGTCCCAAAGTTTAAATTGGCTTTCGGTAAGGATTACATCGATGTCTCTTAAGTCAACAATTTTTGGTTTCCCATTCCCGTCCTTATATGAAGTTCTTATTCTGTAATTGCCGTTATTGACTTTTTCACAAAACTCATGAATGGGGAAGGTGTTAAGCATTCCTTTGATGAAGTTCTGTCTGATACACCATTGTGCAGGTACATAATCTAAGCCTAATTCATCTGCCCATTTTTTCGCCATCTCATAGCTAATCAAGCCTTGGCCATCAAAACGGTTAAATGATTCAACAATATCTTTAACTTCGATAATGTCATCATCTTCATAATCTGTTTCTGTCACAAAGTTTACTTTTACTTTAGTGTCGCTATAATAATCAGGGACTAAACAAAACCGGGGAGCGCTAACTACTTGAGTGGCGCTGCCAGCCAATCCCTTATAAGCATTAAACTTAGAAGGGACTAGAGCTTTATTTAAATCTCTTCCGTTATCCAGGATTTCATTAAGTCTTTTGGAGGTCTCTTCTTCGATAAATACGACAGTGGACACTCTTGCTTGACCTGCAGAAGAAGAGAAGCGGACAAACCGTTTGTTATTTAAGATCAATCCATTTTTATGTAAGTCTCTATAATGGCTGTTGTGATCCATTTTGATCGTTATGTATTCTGGTACGAAAAGCATCTCATTGATTTCTGATTGAATTTCTTTTAATCTTTTAGAGATTTCTTGAGAATGCTTTTGTTTTTGTAAATGCTCTTTCTCTTTGTTAAGAGTCTCAAGGTAAGCATAATCGATGATTTCGTTCTTAATGTCTCTTATTGATCTTAAAATTTGATTATCAAATAAGGCAATTACCTCGTTGTATTCCTGTGCTTCTTGAAAAGAAAGAGTAATGTTGTATCCAAATTCTTTTAGGCGCGAAGAATTAAATTTATATGTATAAAATTGTTGATTGTCCAATAGGCACCCCTCCTTTTACACTATGTATTTTTAATTTGTTTTAAATAATTCAATTTCAGTTATGTATGATGCAATCTGATCAAGCAAATAGTGAAGATCTTCATTACTCATATCGGATGGACAAGAAATAAATGACATATCTTCAATCCAAGGATTCCTCTTGATGATCAATTTAACGTGTTTCACTTTCTCTTCTGAAGAAAGACAAATATCATCTCCAAATTCATCTTCGATCAATCCTTTTAATTTGTTTAATAACCTTTTTGAAACAACAGTGTTTTCACTGGTAACAGGTTCTTTTCTAATAAACATATATTCTTTTTCACTTAATCTCTTAATCTTGTTCCTGCTATTACCAACAAAGGCTGCTTCACCTATGTTGAGAGCACGGTTTAATACTTCTCGTTTAATGTATGTATGACCGTTTTCTTTGATTTGAATGTCTTTTGTTAATGTATATCCTTCTGTATTATGTAGTAACATGCTTCTCC
>NZ_JBALMR010000078.1:0-16984 GCF_036963165.1 Bacillus sp. JJ675
ACAAGCTGCAACACGGCACAAACAGTATTTGTGCCGTGTTTTTATATATGCAATAAAAAGCGGTGAATGTTCTTTTCCCTAATAGCGGAAAGCAAATGGCCCGCTTTTTGTTCATCAGAATGAAGCGCAAGTTTCAGCTTTTGTATCAATTCTTGTCCCGATAATCGATTTCCCGGCGCTCCCTTCGGACAATCGATGCGGGCTTCGCAAATCCGTCCGTCCGCAAGAAATGCACGTACAATCGTAAAACGGCCTTTCGGAACAGCTTTCGGATCAGGGCGGATCCCGGCATCATAAACGCGGTGAATCCGCTCCATGAACGCCCGGATGCCGCTTGGGATCGGCTCGCGGCTGAAGCGGTCTGCCACAAGCTCCTGACCGTTTAAAGCAAGGGAGATGACGTACTCAACGCTGAAGCGGCCTTCTTCCCCTGTTGCGGGACGGCTTTCTGTTAAAGCGGCGTCTCCCCCGGGAGGAAAAACAACTTCAACCCTTTCCGTCTTTTCGGCAGAGATCCCATGCTCAGCTATAAGATGGCGGATGGCATCTGCTGCGTGGTGTGCTGCAGAGCAGAACGGGTAAATTTTAAACCACAGTCCGGGGTCAACGATTCTCCACGGCGCTCCCCAATGGTTTAACAAGGCATGCTGCGCTTTTTCCAAGTCGCCGTACAGGCTAAAAAAACCGAGTTCTCCATCAAGGGCCGCGTCCGAGCCCCCAAAGCCCGATTGAGCCAGCTTAACGGCAAACAACCCGGCCCGGGCAGCAAGACCGGCGTGCAGAGGCTTCATTTCCGTACCGAACTGTACCCTCATTCCCGCCGATTGAGAGGCGGCAAAACCGATCGCTCTTTCAAGCTCTTCAATGGATAGGTTTTCTGCATAACCCGCTGCACAGGCTGCAGCTATAGCGCCAAGCGTCCCTGTGTTGTGCCAGCCTTTTTCATAGTGCCGGCTGCCAATCGATTCGCCAAGCCTCGCCATGACGTCTACCCCTAAAATATAAGCGCCGAAAAAACGTTCATCCTCCCCGCGGGAAGCCGCGGAAGAAAGAAGGGCAGGCAATATGACCGCGCTCGGATGACCCCTTACATCGGAATGGACGTCATCAAAATCAAGCGCATGTGCCATAAATCCATTAAGCAGCGCTGCTTGTAATGGAGATGCTTTTTTTCCTTGGCCGATAAGGGGAACGATCGGTTTGCCGCCTTCCCCCTCGAGCAAGTGCAGCAGTTTTTTCACGCCGCTGTCGTTTCTTCCTGCATAAGCTGCGGCTGTGAAATCGAGCAGGCCCTTCTCTGCTTCACGCATCGCATCAGCGGAATCCTCAGGACGCGAAGATATAACGGCATGAGCCAGACTTTTTGTCAGCTCTTGTCCATTCATTTGACCGTCTCCAGCGCGATGACTGCCAGCTCGGCAAAATAGCGGGCGGCCGTCTTTAAAGCCGCTTCATCCAATGTAAATGCCGGATGGTGCCATTCTTCTGTTCCGCTGGTCCCCATCCAAACAAAAAAGCCCGGAATTTTTTCCTGGTAAAGAGCGAAGTCTTCTCCGCCGGGGGACTGTTCGGCCTGGACGGTTTGATAGCCGAGACGGGATGCCGCTTCTGCTGCCGCCGTTAAAAAGCGGCCGTCATTCTGAACGGAAGGCAAATATGGGAACCAGCGGAATTCAGCCTGAGCCCCAAAGCCGGCTGCAATTCCCTCGGCCACCCGTTTCATATGTTCCGGCACCGCCGATCTGGCTTCTTTTTGAAAGGTGCGGACAGTACCTTCCATTTCTACTTGGTCCGGAATTACATTCCACGAGCTGCCGCCCTGTATTCTTGTAATGCTGACGACGGCATTTTGCAGCGAGCTGATATTGCGGCTGACAACCGACTGCAAGCCGCTGACGATCTGGCCTGCCGCGGCTATGGGGTCGACGCTGTTGTCCGGAATGCCGGCGTGCCCGCCTTTACCTTTAACCGTGATCTCGAATCGGTCGACGCTCGCCATTAAGGCTCCTTCCTTCAATCCGATCGTGCCGACTGGCAAATCGGGCTTATTATGCATGCCAAAAATGGCGGAAACCCCGTCCAGCACTCCTGCTTCAATGACCTTTCTTGCTCCAGCGGCAATTTCTTCTGCGGGCTGAAAAATGAAGCGGACCGTCCCTTTGAATTCGTCCTTTCTACGGTTCAGCAAAATGGCTGTTCCAATGATCGAGGCAGTATGAAAATCGTGTCCGCACGCATGCATCTTTCCTTCGTGTTTAGAGGCAAACGGAAGGCCAGTCTGTTCCTGAATCGGAAGCGCATCGATATCCGCCCTCAGCACAATGACTGGTCCTTCCTCGCGCCCTTTGATTTCGGCAACTACACCCGTTTCAAGCCCCGGCACCTCAAGAACTGTAATATTTTCTTCCGCAAGCCAGCGGCGGATTTTTTTCGTCGTTTCAAATTCCTGAAACGACAGTTCAGGATGTTCGTGAAGATCCCGGCGAATGTTGATCAAACGCGTATGCAACGCTTCATGATATTCTTCGGCCATTCCATTTCATCCCTTCTATACAAGTTCTGCAGGCTCTCCTACCTGTTTGATAAATTTTTTCGTCCGTTCGTTTTTCGGATGATCAAACAGCTCTTCCGGTGTCCCCTGCTCGATAATATGGCCGTCCGCCATAAAAATCACCTGATCTGCGACTTCTTTGGCAAACGCCATTTCATGAGTGACAATGATCATCGTCGTTTGTTTTTCGGCGATCGATTTGATGACTTGAAGCACGCCTGCCACAAGCTCCGGATCGAGAGCAGAAGTCGGCTCATCAAGCAAAATCGCGTGCGGGTTGACAGCAAGCGCCCGCGCGATGCCGACCCTCTGCTGCTGCCCGCCGGACATCGTAACCGGATAGCTGTGGGCCTTATGTTCCAAACCGACTTGCTTCAGCATCTCCATACCGATGCGGTCCGCTTCTTCCCGCGATTTGTTTTGTGCGGTGATCAAGGCCTCTGTAATGTTTTGCAGTGCTGTTTTATTTTTGAACAGGTTGTAATTTTGGAACACCATGGCGGTTTGCTGACGAAGCAAATGCGCTTCCTTGCGCGTAAATTTTTCCGCATTCAATTTGGCTTCGCCGATTTCAATGACGCCTTGATCAGGACGCTCCAAAAGATTCAGACAGCGCAGAAGCGTCGATTTTCCGGAGCCGGACGGGCCGATGATCGCCACTACTTCTCCGCGCTTCACTTCAAGGTCAATCCCGTCCAGTACGACGAGATCCTTAAATGCTTTGCGAATATTTTTCACTTTTATCAACTGATTTCACCTCTATGTCCGGTATGGCTTGCTGACGGCGCGTTCAAACAGATCCTGCAAAATACTGTATATAATAGTAAGAATCCAGTAGACAATCGCAACAGCCAGATAGGTTTCAAAGTATTTTAAATTGCCTGATGCATACATCTTGCCTTGGGCAAACATCTCCATGACTCCCAAAGTAAAGGCCAAAGACGTTTCTTTCAGGAGGCCGATAAACGTGTTGCCTGTTGCGGGTATTGCGTTTCTGACCGCCTGCGGGAGAATGATCCGCCGATATGCCTGCAGCTTCGTCATTCCGACGGACAGACACGCCTCCAGCTGTCCTTCATCAACCGAATTCAAGGCCGCACGGAAGATTTCCGCCAAATAGGCGGCGTTTTTTAGGCTAAGTCCGATGATGGCGGCTGTCAAAGCCGTCATTTTGCTCATCTCCGGAAACAGCTGCGGCAGCCCGTAATAAATCAAAAAAAGCTGTACAAGCGTCGGCACGCCGCGAAAGAACGAAATATACACTTTTGACAGCTGATGAAGCACTGGAATATGGTTTTTTGTAATCAGTGCGAGTACAAGTCCCCCAATGATCGCAAAGATCATCGCCGCCACAGCCATGAACAGGGTGATCGGGAGGGCTTGAAGCAAAGTCGGGAATGCGGATATCATAAATCCCCAATCAATCGTATTCATTCTCGTGTTTCACCGCCGTTTCTATTTCTTCTGTTCTACCGTAATGTCTTCTTTAAAATACTTCTCTGAAAGCTTTTTCAGTGTTCCGTCTTTACGCAGTTCGTTCAGCGCTTTATCGACTTTTTTGCGGAGCTTGTCGTGTGCATCGTCCTTTGGAAACGGGAATGCGACTTGCTCATAGACAATCGGATCGCCGGCAAGCTTCAACGGCAAGCCCGTTTTCTTAATTTGTGCGATAAGCACGCTTCTGCTGTTGACATATGCGTCTACGCGGCCGTAAGCTACGTCCTTCAGCGTACCTTCCTGTGTTTCGTATGTTTTAATGTTGATCTTATGATCAGGGTCTTTGCTTTCAAGATTTTTTGCATGGTTTGAACCGAGGACGGCTGCTACGGTTTTGCCTTTTAAGTCGGCCACCGATTTGATGTCATTGTTATCTTTTTTAACAACGATCTGTGTTCCCGCATAAGCATACGGTTTTGTGAAATTGTACGTTTGCTTGCGTTCGTCGGTAACCGCCACCTGATTGGAAATGGTGTCAAGCTTTCCGGTTTGCAGCTCTCCCATCAATCCACTGAATTCAAGAAGCTTCCAATCGAGCTTCATATCAAGCTTTTTCGCAACTGCCGTCATTACGTCAACATCAAAACCTGTCAGCTTCCCGTTTTCTTTATAAGCGAACGGATAGCTTTGCCCTGTTGCACCGACATGCAGTACGTTGTTCTCTTGTTCATTGCTGTTTCCATTTCCGCATGCTGATAATACCGCCGTCATTAGCGCAGCAGCAAGCAGCATAATCCATTTTTTCTTTTTCATCAGATGTCCCCGCCTTTTTTATGTTATAGATCAGTCCGTAATTGTTTTTTCATATAAACCGTAATGTGTCCTTTGCCAAGATCCTGTTCCCCTGAGCGGACATAGCCTTTTCTCTCATACATGTCGATCAGCCACGGATGCTTATCCGCCGTGCCGAGTGATACGAACGGAACCTTCAGCGTATCGCGGAGGATCGTCTGTTCGAGCCATTCTAAGAGCTCTGAGCCAACTCCTTTTTTTCCAGAGGCCGGGTCTACAGCAAACCACCAGATATGAGGGACCCCGTACGGCCCGGGCTGCTGTCCCCATGGCATTCTTATTGAAATCGTCGCGATGATCCGTCCGTCTTCTTCCATGACATAGCACGCATTTTTCCGGATATTGTTTAAGACCAGATCCAGATCGGCATGTGCTGCGGCAAAATGAATGCCCAGCTTTCGTATCGGCTCATAGGCCCGCTCGGTAAGCGCCAGAAGCTCTTTTGCATCGCTTTCGTCTGCCATTCGGTATCGTCGCGTCATCGAACGTTTCCCTCCTTTATTTTGAATAGCGGTTGGCCGGTTTATCCAAACCGAAATGATCCCTTAATGTTGCACCTTCATATTCTTTTCGAAACAGCCCCCGTTCCTGCAGAATCGGAACGACCTTGTCAACGAACAGCTCAAGCCCTTCCGGAAGAAGAGGCGGCATGATATTAAATCCGTCACAAGCTTTCTTGTCGACCCATTCCTGCATTTTATCAGCGAGTTGTCCAGGAGTCCCTACAAATATATGATGTCCTCTGGAACCGGCGACATATTGATAAAGCTGACGTATCGTCATATTGTCTCTCTCAGCCATTTCTTGAACAAGCTTAAAGCGGCTTTTCACCGCGTTTGAAGCATCGGCGTCCAATTGAGGCAGAGGCCCGTCAAGCGGATAGGCTGACAAGTCTATGCCGCCTAAATAATTTTGAAGGATTTGCAATCCGACAGATGGAATAATTAAATCCTGAAGTTCTTGATATTTGGCCTGCGCCTCTTCTTCTGTATCGGCAATCACCGGGAAAATACCAGGCATAATCGCAATTTTCTCGGGATCGCGCCCCAGCTCCGCCGCCTGCTCTTTGATCGATTGGTAAAACGCTTGAGCAGACTCCAAATGGTTTTGCGCCGTGAATATCACTTCAGCCGTTTTGGCAGCCAGCGCTTGTCCGTCTCCCGATGAGCCGGCCTGAATAATAACCGGTTGGCCCTGTGGGGTTCTTGCGACATTTAGAGGCCCGCGGACTGAAAAATATGTGCCTTTATGGTTGAGCTCGTGCATTTTTTCTTTATCGAAGAATTCGCCGGTTTCCTTGTTTCTGATAAAGGCATCTTCTTCCCACGAATCCCACAAACCCTTCACAACCTCCACAAACTCCTCTGCCCTCTGATAGCGAAGATGATGTTCGAGATGCTTCTCACCGCTGAAATTCAACGCCGTCGATTCAATGGAAGAGGTCACCACATTCCAACCGGCGCGCCCGCCCGAAATATGGTCAAGGGAAGCGAACTGTCTCGCAATATGAAACGGCTCGCTATACGTAGTCGAAGCGGTAGCTGCCAGGCCGATTTTAGACGTCACCTGCGCCAATGCGGAAAGCAGAGTAAACGGTTCGAATCTTGTTAACACGTTCGGATGCGATTTGCTGTCTATTGAAAGGCTGTCAGCTAAAAACAGCATATCGAGTTTGCCCCGCTCAGCTGTTTTGGCAAGCTCTTTAAAATAATCGAGGTTCATACTGGCGTCTTCAGGAGCACTCGGATGCCGCCAAGATGCTACATGATGTCCTGTTCCTGCAAGAAACACGCCTAGTTTTATTTGTTTCATAACGTTTTCTCCTTTTATGATTTTTTAGGCTGCAAAGGTCAACACATAATCCTTTTAATCCTAGATATTTAATATGAATAAATCAAAATGTACATTTGTCTCGAAAGTTTGTCAATAAAATGAACTCAATTTTTTATTTTAAAATTAAAATAAGATTGAAAATTGATGAAAATAAGGAGCGTACAGGAGGTTTTCACAAAAAATGACCCGTTAGAAAACGGGCCGGATTTCAAAAAAACCGGCTGCTAAGCGAGCCGGTCCAAACGAGAAGGGAATAATGTACAACTTCAATATACTTGTTGGCGAACGGGAAAACAAATCTTAAAAACGGAAAAATCAACGGCACGCTTACGTTTTACGGCCTGAAAACGTCCATTTTAAACGAATGTTTTCTTAAGGTGTTTGCATCAACCTCAAACCCCATGCCGGGCCGGTCGGGAACCTGTATAAAACCGTCTTCGATCCTGATTTCCGGCTTTACGATATCCTCTTCCCAATAGCGTGAAGACGACGAAATATCCCCCGGGATCACAAATTGCGGAAGGGAGCTCAGAGCGATATTGTGCGCTCTGGAAATCCCAGTTTCGAACATGCCACCGCACCAGACAGGCATGTTATGCTGTTTGCAAAGGTCATGAATCTTCAGCGCTTCGGTCAATCCTCCGACCCTTGAAGGCTTGATATTGATGATTTTGCAGCTGCCGAGCTCGATTGCTTTCCTCGCATCATCAGCAGAGCGTATGCTTTCATCAAGGCAAATCGAGGTTTTGATATGCTTTTGCAAATGGCGGTGGTCCACGATATCATCATCAGCCAGCGGCTGTTCGATCATCATGAGCTTGAATTCATCAAGCGACTTGATTCTGCTGATATCTTTTATATCATAGGATGAGTTCGCATCCGCCATCAGCGGCACGCGCGGAAAATGCCTGCGGATTTCTTTTAAAAGCTCGATATCCTGTCCTGGCTGAATTTTAAGTTTTATTCTCTGATAACCTTCTTTTACATATTGATCAATTTCGCGAAGCATGTCTTCCAATGGAGCAAGTCCGACGACAACCCCCGCGGGCACCTCCGTTTTGATGCCGCCCAAGGCTTCGCTTAATGTGATGCCGTTCTTTTGTGCGTGAATGTCCCAAAACGCAGCTTCCAGCCCTGCTTTTGCCATCCGGTTGCCCTTAAAGCCGCGAAGCTTTTCAGGAATGTCGGAAGGATGTGTGAATGATTCGTGAAGCACAGCCGGGATAAAAAAATCTTTGAGCATATGGTAGCATGTCTCGGTTGTTTCTTCCGTGTACCATGGAGAAGAAAAGGCGGAGACTTCCCCCCAGCCTGTCACACCGTCTTTATCCTTCGCTTCTATAATGATGAATTTTCGTTCCTGAAAGGTTTCCAAGCTTGATGTAAAAGGCTTTTTCAGCCGCATGCTGAGATGGTACAATGTGAGCTGTTTGATTTGAATCATTGGCGCTCTCCTCTACAGTTTGTGTCTCATCAATTTGTTCGATGCATTGCGCGGCAGTTGCCGGACAACATGAAAGGCTTTCGGAACCTTATATGAAGCAAGCCGCTCTTTGCAAAACCGGATCAGCTCCTGCTCCTCCACATGCTCATTGACGACAAGATAAGCGTGCGGGACTTTTCCCCATGTTTCGTCATCCGCTCCTCTTACTCCTGCTTCATCAACGGCAGGATGAGAGAGGAGAACCGCTTCAACCTCTGCGGGATAAATGTTTTCTCCGCCTGAGATGATTAAGTCTGATCGTCTGTCAAGCACATACAAAAATCCGTCATCGTCAAGATACCCGATATCACCGGTTCTAAACCAGCCATCATTGAACGATTCTTCGTTTGCCGCTTCGTTTTTTAAATAGCCTTTCATGACAGTCGGCCCTTTCACGCAGATTTCGCCGTGTTCGCCGGTTTCCGCTGGCGCGCCGTTTTTTTCAATTCTAATGCCGGAGGCAAAAAGCGGTTTGCCGGCTGATCCCAGCTTTGTCATGCTGTATTCGGGCGCGAGTGTCGCAACTTGTGAACACGTTTCCGTCATGCCGTACGACTGAACGACTGGAAGCCGCTTCCTTTTGCATTCTTCAAGCAATGAATACGGCGCAGGCCCGCCTCCAAGCAAAAGGCATCTCAGAGATTCCGGACAATTGTCCACACGCGCGGCCAGCCGGGAAAGCATCGTCTGAACGACAGAAATGACGGTCACTTGATGATCGTTGATCGAACGGAGAACATCATCCGCGTCAAATTTTTGATGCAGAACAACAGCCATACCGTAGATGACCGATTTAAACAGGGCAGACAGTCCGCTGATGTGAAAGAGCGGCAAGGCGATAAGCCACCTTTCATTTTCGGCGAGCCCCAAATTCAATGCAGAAGAAACCGCGCTGAAATAATGGTTGGCAAATGTTTGCATAACCCCTTTCGGCCTTCCGGTCGTACCCGACGTATACATGATGGTCGCCGTATCGTCCAGATGGATGTCCGCTTCCTTTATAAGCGGCTCGGCCTTGATCGCTTGAATGTCTTCGATTTGAACGGTTCGGATCGAAAGGTCTTGTGAATGCTCTTCTGCAAAAGGCTGTTCGGTAATCAGCAGTTTCGCCTCCGAATGCTCGATCTGATACATTCTTTCTGCCTTTGACAGCTTTGTGTTCAGCAAAACGAGGCGGACGCCGAGTAAAAAGCAGGCGTGTACCGCAATGACCATTTCGGTCCGGTTTGTTAAAAGAACGGCTGCCGTATCCCCTTTTCCGATGGAGCAGTTTTTCAGCTGTGCCGCCATTTTTTTCGCTTCTTCATACAATTCCAGGAAGGTCAGCTGCTGATTTCCCTGAATCAGAGCCAGCCTGTCGGGTGTCAGTTCTGCCCGCTGTTTAAGCCAGTTCGGCTGGTCCATTAGCATGTCATCATCTCCAAAGAAAATTTCTCGATTGATAAAAGAAAACAGCTCAGTTACACCAAGCTGTTTCTTTCTCGTTTTTACGGAAAACGAGGGAACTGTCCAAAGTCCGGACGGCGTTTTTCTTTAAACGCATCACGACCTTCTTTTGCCTCATCCGTCGTGTAATAAAGGAGCGTCGCATCTCCGGCGAACTGCTGGATGCCTGCAAGTCCGTCCGTATCGGCGTTAAACGCTGCTTTGAGGAATCTGAGAGCCGTCGGGCTTTTCTCAAGCATTTCTTCACACCACTTAATCGTTTCTTCTTCAAGCTTCTCAAGCGGAACAACCGTGTTGACCAGACCCATTTCCAACGCTTCCTCCGCATTATATTGACGGCACAGATACCAGATTTCGCGGGCTTTTTTATGGCCGACGATCCGCGCTAAATAGCCTGAACCGTATCCGGCGTCAAAGCTGCCCACTTTTGGTCCGGTTTGTCCAAAAATCGCGTTGTCTGCGGCAATTGTCAAATCGCAAACGATATGCAGCACATGACCGCCGCCGATGGCATAGCCTGACACCATCGCAACGACCGGTTTCGGAATGACACGGATTAAACGCTGCAAATCAAGAACGTTAAGACGCGGAATCTGGTCTTCTCCGACGTATCCTCCGTGGCCCCTTACCTTTTGGTCACCGCCTGAGCAGAACGCCTTGTCTCCTGCTCCTGCAAGAATGATGACGCCGATATCCGCATCATCCCTCGCATAGGCGAAAGCATCGATCAGCTCGGTAACGGTTTTCGGACGAAACGCGTTATGTACTTCAGGACGATTGATCGTAATTTTTGCAATGCCATTGTATGTTTCATATAAAATATCTTCATATTGACGTTCGCTTTTCCATTCTACAGTCATGAACGTGACCTCCTATTTGAATATAAATTCACTTACTATTTTACCAAAAAAATCGGGCTCTTCCACATGTACAGCATGTCCTGTTTGTTCGGCAATCACCAGGCGGCTGCCGGGAATTTTCCTGTGCATGTTTTGATTGATCGCGACAAATTTTTTGTCAAGGCTGCCGGCGATGAGGAGAACTGGAAATGTGATATCACCCAGCTTGTCCCACCATGACGGCTGTGAGCCGGTTCCCATCCCGGTCAGGCTGCCCGCAAGGCCGGTCGGGTTGTTGCTCAGACGCTCTTCGCGGATCTTCTTTCTTTTGGACGCCTCAAGCGACAATTGGGAAGCAAACAGCGGAATCTGTTCCCAGTAATCGACGAACGATTCAATTCCTTCGTTGATGATCCTCTCTCCGAGCCGGGCGTCCTGATCCCTCCGGCTGCGTCTTTCTTCTTCTGTTTGAAGACCGGGGGAGCTGCTTTCCAACACAAGCCCTGATACGCGCTCAGGATGCGTCATGGCAAAAGAGAGAGCAAGCCTTCCTCCCATAGAATAGCCGACAAGATCCACTTTTTTCAGCTTCAGCAGATCAAAAATCTCCAATAGATCGGCGGCTTGCTGTTCTGTCGTGTACCGCTGATTGTCGGCGGGCGAATCGGTTTTGCCGTGGCCGAGTAAATTCAGTTTGATGAGACGGATGCCTCGAAAATGTTCGTCAGTCTCATCCCACGTTTTTGCGCTGCCGGTAAATCCGTGCAGAAAAACCGCCGTTTTTTCCGCAGATGCTCCGTTGTCTTCAATTTCATAGCCTATGCCGTCCCGCAACGTCAGTCTCAAAACGGCCACTCTTTTCTGATTTCATACAGCACCGTATCAAGCAGCCGGCGATGCAGCTCAACACGGGTCTCGCGCCTCGTTTTCACTTCGATGATATCAAGCCCGCAGCGGTTGACAGAAGACAAGTAGGCATCGGCGAATTCTGCGGAAGACTCAGGGCACGCGTAGCGTCCGCCGTACAATTTGGCGGCATGCTCAAATTCCAGCCCTGTCGGCGTTCCGAATAATTGTTCAAAATATCGTTCTTCAGCAGACTGGGGAAGGAATGAGAAAATCCCTCCGCCGTCATTGTTGACGAGAACGACCGTCAGCGGAATGTCCAGCGTTTTAGTGACAAGCAAGCCGTTTAAATCATGGTAAAAGGATAAATCTCCGATTACGAGCGTCACCGGCTCTTTTGTGGCAGCATATACGCCGAGCGCTGTCGACACGACGCCGTCAATTCCGTTTGCCCCCCTGTTGGCGAAAATTCGGAAAGGCCTGTCCTGATTTTCAAAAAACGTATCGGCATCGCGGATCGGCATGCTGTTTCCGACAAAAAGGGAGCTGTTTTCCGGGATGATATGCTGCAGATTGCGGTACACATTTCCTTCAAATGTAAGATCCTCAGCTTCAAGATTTTTTAAATGGCGTCGGAAACGGCTGTCTGCAAACTGCCATTTTTCCAGCCAGCGGCCCGCTCTTTTTTCGCGTATGGAAGCGGCCGCAGCTTTGGCAAATTCCCGTTCTGAACAATGCATCATCCAGGAGCTTCGCTGTGTCGGATCGCGCCAGCCGCCATCGGGATCGACGACAATCTGCCAGATCCCGGGGTTTTGTTTTAAAAGCTGGAACAGCGGCTTGGAAACCGGCATCGGTCCAAACCGGATGACAAGCTTCGGCATAAGGGAAGCTTTCAGCTCTTCATCCCTTAAAAGCGAATCATACGCAGCAATGACCGATTTCTTCGAATGCGCGCCGTTCCGCAGGTTTGACAAAGGGTCTGCTAAAATCGGATACCCCGTCATCTCCGCAAGCGATAAAATATCGCGCTTCACATCGTCATTCGGAAGTTCCCCGCAGACAATGATGCCTTCTTCCGTATCGCTGATCAAGGCCATCACCGCTTCAAGCTCTTTTTGATCAGCAGCGGCGGCGGCGTTTGATACAGACACATGACGGCCCCTTTCCGTCCGTTGAAAAGGATCGGCATTAAGGTTCGGCATGAGCGGCTCTCTTAACGGAAAATTGATGTGCACCGGTCCGTTCGGCGCTCTCGACGCTTCTCCTGCGGCACGGCTTGCTACTGAACGAATGTACGCCAGCATATCAGGATGTGCATCAGGCAAAGCCGAGTCTGTGAAATACTTAACAAAGTTGCCGAATAAGAATTGCTGATCAATCGCCTGAGGTGCACCTACTTCACGCAGCTCGTGCGGCCGATCAGCCGTTAAAACGATGAGCGGTATTCTTGAATAATGAGCCTCAACGACAGCCGGATAAAAGTTCGCCGCAGCCGTTCCCGACGTACAGATCAACGCAACGGGTCCCCGCTTCGCTTTTGCGATCCCCAATGCAAAATAGCCTGCCGACCTCTCATCGATATGGACGTGAACATTGATGTCCGGGTGGGCAGCCGCCAGAATCGCAAGAGGCGTTGACCTTGATCCGGGACAGATGACGGCTTCAGTAACGCCTGCGAGTGAAAGCTCATCAATAAAATTGCCTATATATGTTGTAATCGGGTTTTCTGTCAAAGGGTATCGCCTCCAAATGCGGACAGCATAGGCTTAAATTTAATTTGTGTTTCCTCATATTCAAGCAGCGGATCGGAATCAGCGACAATTCCGCAGCCGGCAAACAGTCTGGCCTCGTTCGATTCGATTAATCCGGAGCGGATCGCAACGGCAAACTCCCCGTTGCCTGCGATGTCGATCCATCCGACCGGGGCGGCATACCATCCTCTTGACATCGGTTCGCTGTTTCTGATGACCTCGACCGCTTTGTGCTGCGGCGACCCTCCGAGTGCCGGAGTCGGGTGAAGCTGCTCAATCAAATCGAAGAGCGACGCTTGATCATTCATTTGACCGACGACAGGTGTATATAGATGCTGAACGTTTTTCGTTTTGTACAATCCGGGCTTGGCCGGCTTTTTCACGCGGCTGCAGTTCGCCAAAAACGCCTGATGGATCATACCCACGACAATGTCGTGTTCAATAAGGTTTTTCTCATCGTTCAATAGCTCAAGGCCGAGCATCCGGTCCTCCTGTTCGGTTTCGCCTCTTTTAATCGAACCGGCCAGACATGTGGACAGCACTTTCATTCCGTCCTTTTTGATCAGCCGCTCCGGAGAAGCGCCGACAAAGCTTTTGCCGTTTTCCTCAACGGCGAAAATGTAGCTTGTTTTTTGCTCTGACATCAGTTTGAACAATACTTCATGAAGCTTGACGGGCTTATCGAACGTCAGCAGGATGTCCCGCGCCAGCACGACTTTATCGTATGCCCCTTTTTTGATGTCGTTTGTTGCACGGCGAATCGCATCAAGCCACTCTGACACATGCAATTCCTCTTTCGCTTCAATCCGGGCGCCCGCTTTTTCATCTTCTTTGAAAGCGCTAATATTTGTCAGATGTAGAGAAGCGGCCTTTAATTCGGCAAGAACCTTGCTTGCATCCTCATCGGGAGACTTCCATTTGTTCACCGTTAAAAACGCTTCTTCCCCTGCTTTTGTCAGCATGGCAGAGGGAACAAAAAAAGCTCCTTCCGGATAACCCTCCCAATGCTGCTCTCTTGTTTCCAGCGGATCAAAAGAAAAACCGCCGAACAGCAAAGGGCCCACTGCCGCTTGATGAAGATCTTCACCTTCATGAAAATGGTAGGCTTTTTCTTTTACACGCGCCCATTGTTGATCGATTTCCCGATAACGGCCTGCATCCTTCCCGCTTGTGGAAATCGTCAATTCCCTTCCCAAGCCGACAAGCGTCATTTCGCCGTCAGGATCGGACCAAAAAAACCGCTTCCCGGCGAATGCTTCTTCTCCGCTTTTGAAAAAAGAAAGGGCATCTATATTTTTTATTTTTCTGGAATAACTTATTAAAACAGCATGGTTGACTTTTTTGACGATATTTAACGCTTCAGATGCTTCCCTTAGGGAAGTGCGCTGCACTGTTGTCACCATGAGACATTCCTCCAAAGTCCGTAAAATGCTTTTTTAACCATACACCTGTGAACGATGTGTGTCAACAAAACGACACTTTGTTAACAGACCCCTTACTATTATAAACTTAATCGGCCGAATGAAAAAGGCAAGGTGTTTTATTATTTTTTTCGGGGCTGTCTCACCGCTTTTTTTCTAACAATATCACCCATTATATTGACACCTTTTTTAACTTTTTCTAAACTTAGTATGGACGTGTACGTATTAAAACTAAAGGAGTCAAACTTTATGCAGCATCAATCACTTTCAGGAAGTGTTTCTGGAATAAAACCTGAAAAAAGCTGGCGCGTGTGGTGGATGTTGACAAGGCCGCATACGCTGACAGCCGCATTCGTCCCTGTTACACTCGGGACGGTCCTGGCTCTTCAAACAGGCCGTATCGACATCTGGCTGTTTATCGCCATGCTTGTCGCTTCGATTCTAATCCAAATCGGAACGAACTTATTTAATGAGTATTTTGATTTCGTCCGCGGGCTCGATAATGAGAATTCGGTCGGAATCGGAGGTGCGATTGTCCGCCACGGGATGAAGCCGAAAACGGTATTATATACGGCATACGGATTGTTTGCAGTCTCCGTCTTGCTCGGAGTATATATTTGTATGTCTTCAAGCTGGTGGCTGGCGCTTATCGGATTAGTATGCATGGCCGTCGGCTATCTTTACACAGGAGGCCCGCTTCCGATCTCCTATACGCCGTTTGGCGAAATTATGTCAGGCGTCTTCATGGGAATGATCATCATCCTCATCTCCTATTATATCCAGACCGGTGAACTGACCTGGAACGTGTTTCTGATCTCGCTTCCGATCACGATTTTAGTCGGGGGGATCAACCTGTCCAACAACATCCGAGATCTGGCCGGGGATAAAGAAAACGGACGAAAGACGCTTCCTATTTTGGCAGGGCGGAACAATGCCGTGCATATTTTAAGCTGGGCATTCATTATTTCCTATTTGTTAATCGGACTTTACATCGTCATGGGGATTGTTACGGTATGGAGCGCTATTGTTCTGCTAAGCCTTCCGAAACCGGTCAAAGCAATCAAAGAATTCAAAGCAAAAGAAAAACCGGCAGAATTGATGATCGCCATGAAATCCACGGCACAGACGAACACATTTTTCGGCCTGCTTTTAGCGATTGGCGTTTTGATTCATCATTTTGTCTAAAAAGAGCCTTAACCGGCTCTTTTTTTTGTTTTTTTATAATGAAAGTTCTTTTTAAAATCGTTCATACTAAAAAGGCAGCACTTTTTAGAAACGAGGCGATGCATGTGCTAACAAAAGAACAGTTGACAAAGCTCGAAAACGAACTCAAAGCGGGCAAAGAACAAATTATCAGCCGTTTTAAGGCTAACGGTCATTTTGGCATAGATGTTACGTTTCCTTTCAACTCAACGGGAGACCTGTCTTCATACGACAATCATCCCGGCGATGAAGGAACGGAGCTTTATGAGCGCGAAAAGGATCTCGCCCTTTACGAACATGAGAGGGAGCATTTGCACGATATCGAACACGCCCTTTCCTTAATTGAAAAAGGAACGTACGGACGCTGTGAAGTATGCGGAAAGGAAATTCCTTACGAAAGGCTGTCCGTCCTGCCGACGGCGACGACGTGCAGCGAACATTCCTCAAACATCTCCGTCTCAAAGGACCGTCCGATTGAAGAAGAAGTGCTCACTCCTCCCTACGGTCGTTTTGAACAGGATGAACGCGACGAAAATGTGGCATATGATGCAGAAGACGCGTATCAAGATGTTGAACGCTACGGCGACTCAGATACGCCTCAGGATATGGAGTTTCCTCCACAGTCGTACAGCCAGACATACATGGAATATGAAGAGCGCCTGGGAAATGTCGAAGATTACGAAAACTTCGTCGCGACGGATATTACGGGTAAAGAAATCACCGTTTATCCGACAATCGAACATGAACAATACGAGGAATTGCTTGATGAAGAAGGCATTATGACCTCATTTGGGGATCTTCCCCCGGCAGAAAAGGAACCTTATACAGAGGATGACTAAGCCCCGAAGATCCGGGGCTTATCGTCATTATTCAGCGGCTGTTTTTGATGCCCCATGTACCGTGGGCATATGCCGGTTGGCGACCGCCTTTTTATACACTTTATTAGCCTTCAAGCCGAATACAGCAATAGCATTTCAATTGCCTATAGGACGTTACCATCTCTTTTGAACGTCTCTGCCATACAAAAACCCCCTGTATTTATTAATACAGGGGGTTTGAAACGGATGACCCGTACGGGATTCGAACCCGTGTTACCGCCGTGAAAGGGCGGTGTCTTAACCACTTGACCAACGGGCCGTATATCATCATGGCGGAGAAGGAGGGATTTGAACCCTCGCGCCGCTTACGCGACCTACACCCTTAGCAGGGGCGCCTCTTCAGCCACTTGAGTACTTCTCCATATGGCTCCACAGGCAGGATTCGAACCTGCGACCGATCGGTTAACAGCCGATAGCTCTACCACTGAGCTACTGTGGAAT
>NZ_JBALMR010000079.1:0-34578 GCF_036963165.1 Bacillus sp. JJ675
CACTGAGCTACTGTGGAATGACCAGACTCATTTTATTATAAATATGACGACAAATTGTGTCAAGAAAAACATTTTGTTTCACTGCCTGTCTTGCGACGGCTTTTATAATTTATCATATACAAGCCTGATCAGTCAACCCTTTTTTATCATTTCTTTTATTTTCCCTCCGCATTTGCCGCAAACATATCGGTTTGTGTCCATGGAACGCTTTCTTAAAAAGGTTTGGCCGCACGATGTGCACATGTATGTGCGCACGTTTCTCGTTTGTTTTTTCGCGCTCAGCGGCGTGCAAAATCTCGGAGCGCCGACTTCCTTTAAGAGCGCTCTGAAATCTTTGTCGCGGTGCCTGTAGCCTTTTCCTTCAAGGTGAAGGTGGTAATGGCACAGCTCGTGCTTGATGATGCCTTCAAGCTCTTTTTGGCCGTGCTCTGCCAAATATTTTTTGTTCAGCTCGATATCGTGGGAGTTGAGCAAATATCTGCCTCCTGTCGTTTTCAGGCGGCTGTTGAAGTAGGCCCGGTGCCGGAATGGCTTTTTAAAATACGTCATGGAAATCTGTTCGGTCAGCTGCTGTACTTGATGATCGTCCACTCTTTGTCTTCACCTCATTTTTAAAAATATCGAACGGGACAAAATCCCGCCCGCATAAGCTAATATCATCAGAGCCTTTAGGAGGGATTGTCAATGCCGAATTGGCTCAAAAACCAGATGCAAAAAGCCTTTTATGAAAAAGATCATTATCAGATTAAATTGCTGAATCAATGCTGGTATTTTTACAGAAAAAAACACTGCTAAAGGAGCAGTGCTATTTTTCTTTTACCATCGATAATGACACCCTTCCTTTTGCCGCATCTGCATGCTCCACCCAAACCGTGACAATGTCGCCGACCGATACGACGTCAAGGGGATGCTTGACGAAAGAGCTGCTGAGCTTTGAAATGTGCACGAGCCCGTCTTGTTTGACGCCGATGTCGACGAAGGCGCCGAAGTCCACGACATTGCGGACCGTTCCCTGGAGTTCCATGCCTTCTTTTAAATCCTCCAGCTTGAGCACGTCGGTTTTCAGGAGAGGCTTTGGCACTTCATCCCTCGGATCGCGCTCAGGCCTTGTCAGCTGGTCGCAGATGTCTTTCAGCGTGATGTCGCCGATCGCTAACTCTTTGGCGGTTTGCGATATATTCAGTTCTTTTAGTTTGGCCCGGAGCTCGGCAGACCCGATCTGGTCTGTTGACAGGTTCAGCTTTTTCAAAAGCTCTCTCGTTTCTTTGTAGCTTTCCGGATGGATGCCGGTGCGGTCGAGCGCTTCTTCGCCGTCAGGCACCCTTAAAAAGCCGATGCACTGCTCATACGTTTTCGCGCCGAGCCGCGGGATGTCTTTTAATTCTTTCCGGCTTGTGAATTTTCCGATTTCCTCCCGTTTTTTGACGATATTGCCCGCGACCGATTTGGTCAGTCCAGCTACATATTGCAAAAGCGCCGCAGACGCCGTGTTGACGTTGACGCCGACCTTGTTGACGACGGTTTCGACGACAAAGCTGAGGGAGTCGTTTAATTTTTTCTGGCTGACATCGTGCTGATACTGGCCGACGCCGACCGATTTCGGATCGATTTTGACAAGCTCGGCCAGCGGGTCTTGAAGCCTGCGCGCGATTGAAACAGCGCTGCGTTCTTCAACCTGCAGATCCGGAAATTCCTCTCTCGCCAGTTCTGAGGCGGAATAAACGCTTGCCCCGGCTTCGTTGACGATTAGATAGTATACCTGTCTGTCGATATCTTTCAAAAGATCGGCGATAAACTGCTCCGTTTCCCGTGAAGCTGTGCCGTTTCCGATGGCGATGACTTCAATGCCGAATGCTTCGATGATGCTTTTCACTTTTTCGGCGGCTGCCGCCTTCTTGTTGACCGGGGGGTGCGGATAAATGACGTCGATTTTCAGGACCTTCCCCGTCTCATCGACGACCGCCAGCTTGCATCCTGTACGGAATGCCGGATCGACGCCGAGGACGAGCTTGCCTTTCATCGGCGGCTGAAGCAGCAGCTTGCGCAGATTCTCGGCAAAAATGTGAATCGCCTGATCTTCCGCTTTCTCTGTCAGCTCTTTTCTGATGTCCCTTTCGATCGACGGCTGGATCAGACGCTTGTATCCGTCTTCGATCGCATCCTTTATCACGTCTTTCGCCGTCGTTTGCTTCTGTTTGAGGATTTGTTTTTCCAAATAAGCTTGAATGCGGTCGGCCGGCGGTTCGATCGCTACCTTTAATATCCCCTCTTTTTCGCCTCTGTTGACGGCGAGCACGCGATGGGGAACGATTTTCTGGATCGGCTCTTCATATTCGTAGTACATTTCGTAAATTTTCTTTTCGTCTGCTTCCGCATCTTTGACTTCTGATTTCAAGGTTCCTTTTTTAAAGGTCTCCTGGCGGATCCATCTTCTGAATTCCGGTTCGTCGGAGATGCGTTCGGCGAGAATGTTTTTCGATCCTTCAAGCGCTTCTTCCGCGCTGAACACCTCTTTTTCCTCGTTTATGTATCGCTCTGCTTCTGCCGAAATGTCTTTGTTCTCTGGAAGAGAGATGATGAAATCAGCGAGCGGTTCAAGCCCTTTGCTTTTGGCGACAGTTGCCTTCGTTTTTCTTTTTTGTTTATAAGGGCGGTATAAGTCTTCGACCTCTTGCAGCTTTGCCGCCTTCTCGATTTTGAGCTTTAATTCATCCGTCAGCTTGTCCTGCTCGTCAATCAGGCGGATCACTTCTTCCTTCCGCTGATTCAGATGCTGAATATATCCCCAGCGCCCGGAAATCGTTTGAATTTGCACTTCATCCATGGAACCCGTTTGTTCCTTGCGGTATCTCGCGATAAAAGGAACGGTGTTACCGTCCTCCAATAATTGAATGACATTGCCGATATGTTTGGACGTCAGCCCGGTTTCTTTTGCGATTTGTTTGACGATTAACGCTAAAGTATCCATTGTAGCCTCCATAAGAGTATTGTCTTCTTAGTGTACCAAAAGATTTTAAAAAACACCTATACCAAACGGACAGCTTTTCAGCTAGAAAAGCTGTCCGATGATATAGGTTAAATCGTCATTTCCGAGTTTTGTATACGCCTCAATCTGATTTGAGATGTCTTCAGGCGTGAAGTGGTTTTTCAGATAGGTGCGCAGAGACGGAACGGAAAGTCCGTCTGAATGAATGATAAACCGTGAGCCTTTTTCATACGGATATGTGTATGTTTTATATGTTTGCGGTTTTCCTGATAAGTACCCCGTAACGGGAAGAGGGTAAATATATTTGTCTGAAGGAGCGTACAAAATAAAGCGGATATTGCCGACAGAGCTGTAGACGATGGTTCTCGTTTTAAAATCTGCTTTTAAAATCGAGACGGTCGCCCCCCGCTTTTGCTTGAGCGCCTGATTGCAGCGTTCCATCAAGCTTGCAACGTCTTCATCGCTGTACGCTTTGACAATATCGCTGATCGCTGAAGAGGATTCGCGGGCCATTTGGCCGCTGCCGAGTCCGTCGGCCAGTGCGCATATCATGCCGCCGTCCGTCGCATTGAAATAAAAGCTGTCTCCGCAAACCGTTTTTCCTTCTTTGGGAAGCTGATAAACGAGCGCTTGAATATGTTCATTCGATTCGGTCCAGATCATTGCCTGATCTCCATATACGGATCTTCCGCCAAGGCCTCCCTCAGCCGTTTAACGGCTTTCCGCTGCAGTCTTGATACGTGCATCTGCGATATTCCCAAAATGTCACCGGTTTCTTTTTGGCTTTTGTTTTGGATGTATGTCAGCTCAATGATCTGTTTTTCGCGGTCTGACAGGACGTGCAGGACGCTTTCGAGCGTCAACTTCTGGTTCACCTTCTCATAGCCTTCTTCCTTGGAGCCGACAATATCGAGGATTGTCACCGTGCTGCCGTCTGCATCAGCTTCAATGCTGTGGTCTACGGACAGCGCCTGATAGCTTTTGCCCATTTCCATCGTTTCAAGCACTTCCTCTTCTGACACGTCAAGAAAGGAAGCGATCTCGTCGACCCTCGGAGAACGCTGGTTTTCCGCTGTTAATTGATCGACGGCCATTTTAATCCTAGGCCCCAATTCCTTGATCCTTCTCGGCACATGGACGCTCCACGTTTTATCGCGGAGAAACCGCTTGATTTCCCCGATAATGGTCGGAATGGCGAAGGCTTCAAACGATTTTCCCACATCGGGATCATAGCGCTTGATGGCTCCGAGCAGCCCGAGCATTCCGACCTGGCAGAGATCTTCATGAAAGCTTTTGCCTTTCGAATATTTTTTGGCCAGCGTTTCGACCAGGCTGCTGTATGACTCGACAAGGGCAAGCTGGGCTTTTTCATCCCCGTTGTCCTGATAATCTTTAATCAGACGGTCCACTTCATCTTTAGTTAGTTTCGTAGTTTTGGACGGTTGTGCCATCATCAACTCGCTCCCTGTTTAAGAACTTTGTCATTGATACAGTCACGCCTGAGTCAATCTGCACATTCACTTCATCCATCAGCGTCTCCATTAAATATAAGCCGAGCCCTCCTTCTGACAATTGATCTACCGTGTGCTCCGGGGAATACGGTCCAAGCCCCTTCTGTTTATCCTGTATGTCAAAACTGTCGCCCTGATCTGCGACTACGATTTCGAGGCGGTCACTAAACACGCCGAACCTGACGGATACCTCTCCGGTTTTATCCGCTTTATAGGCATGCTGGACGGCGTTCGTGCAGGCTTCGCTGACGGCGATTTTCAAATCTTCAATATCATCATATGAATACCCCATCTTGCTTGCGATTCCCGACAGGGTTAAACGGATGATTCCCACATATTCCGGTTTGGCAGGTGACTTCATTTCAATGTAATCAGCTGCTCTCTGCATTATAATCCACCCTCTGACTTTCCAGAAATATCGATAATGTCCTTTAAACCTGTAATGTCGAACAGACGGATCAAACGGTCGGACAGATTTTCAAGCAATAAAGAGCCTCCCGTTTTGTTTACCGTTTTATATACCGCTACAAATACACCCAGTCCCGTGCTGTCCATATACGAAACATCCTGCAGGCACACTTTGAGATCCCTTCCCTCTTCAGCGAGCGGCATCAGCTGTTCGCGCAGTGCAGGGGCAGAGTGTACATCTATTTCTCCAGCTACTTTTACCTCTATCACACGGTCATTTTTTTTCGTATCGACTGCCAAATTCACAATATCACCTCTGGTTCTCATTAATCGCTATTGCTTTATTACCCGGCTAAGAAAGGGGCTAAACCTTTCTTTTTAAAACAATGAAGGTGAAATCGTCATGGAGCTGAAAGTCCTGCAGCTTTAGCAGGCTTTCGTAAATATTCTCAGCCATTTGCTGTGCGGGCTCTTCCATATGTACGGAGATGAGGTTTTGGAGGTCTGACCGTTCCAAAAATCCGGCATCTGTTCTGCATTCTGTCACTCCATCAGAAAACAGAATAATCATATCCCCGATGTCCAGCCTTTGCTCGTATTGTTCATATTCATAATCCGATGAAATGCCGAGAACGAGCCCTTTTCCTTTTAGATCGTGGAATTTGTCTTCTTTGCCGTTATAATAAAAGCCCGGCTCATGACCGGCCGATGCGAATGTAAACAGATGTTTTTTCAAGTGGTAGTTTCCGTAGAACATCGTAATAAACATGCTCGGGTCCACGTTTTGTTCGACAACCCGGTTCAGGCTTTTCAGAACTTGTGAAGGGTTTGTTCCAGAATCCGGCAAAGAGTCCATCGCATACTTGATCATCGACATGCATAAGGCGGCCGGTATCCCTTTTCCGATCACATCCGCAATCGCGATATTGATGGATTCCTTATCACGGACGAAGTGATAATAATCGCCGCTCATTTGCTTCGCCGGAACGCTGATCGCCCCGATGTCAAGCGCTTCGTCTTTCGGTATCGTAGTTTCAAGGAGCGTCTGCTGCACATTGGCGGCAATTTCGATTTCCGATTTGATTTCCTGCTGAATGCCCCGCAGTGTCTGATGTTCTTGATAGGCCAAGCCGTAACCAATCATTACTTCAATTAAGAAGTCGAGCGAATGGAATACATCATCCGGAAGGTCCGGATATAGTTCAGACAGAACTTTTCGGTGTATGCTGATAATCTCCTCCGGCGGCACTTGATGCTCGATCGTTTTTCTGCTGAATTTCTGCCCTTGATAAAGGGACGTCTCGGTTAATTCAGATATATAACGGCTAAGCAGCTGACGATAGCGCTGCTCGATCACTTCCCTGAAATCCATTCCTTCCCTCCTATCGAAGCCACTTAACGGCTTGTATATCCGTTCCCTTGTCAGCGTCTGAGCTCAATTCGAATTGATCCATCAGACGCCTTACACCAGGCAGGCCGGCTCCGAGACCGCCTGAGGTTGAAAAACCGTCTTCCATCACTTTGCGGATGTCGGCTATTCCCGGACCTTCATCCTTGGCAGTGATTTTCAACCCTTTTTTACCCCTTTCATCGACCTCTTCGATACAGATTTGGCCTTTCCCGGCATATAAATAGATATTCCGGGCCAGCTCTGAAATGGCCGTCGTGATTCTGGCCTGATCGACTGTGCCGAATCCCAGTTGTTTCGCGACATTTCGCCCGAGCTGTCTGGCAGCCACAATATCCCATTCTGTCAAAATCTTTACACAGGACTGGTCTTTCATACCTATTCCCCCAATTCCCGCTGCAATCTCTCGAGCCCTTTTTCGAGATCGAGGGCTGTCTCGATCTCGTCCAATGAAATGCCGAGTTCAATCAATGTCACGGCAACGGCCGGCTGTATGCCAGTCAGGACGACTTTTGCCCCCATTAATTTTGACATTGTAATGACATCGCCGAGTACTTTGGCGATAAATGAATCGATGATATCCACAGAGGTCAGATCGATCACCACTCCGTTCGATCCGGTTTCATAAATTTTATTGAGCAAATCCTCTTGAAAATTGAGAGCGGTCTGGTCATCGAGCTCTACCTGAATGGATACCAGTAAACAATTGTAAAGTTTCAAAATCGGAATTTTAGGCACTCTCAACGTTATTCCTCCAATGAAACGATTTTTCGGTCTGTCATTTCCAACGCGGTTTGAATTCCTTTTTGCAGGGTATTTTTCGTAATAACCTGAGTTAAATCAATGCCTAAATTCACAATCGTCTGCGCGATTTCCGGGCGGATCCCTACAAGCAGGCATTTTGCGCCCACCAGTCTGACGGCTTCTGATGCCTGTATGATGTGGTGTGCAACCATCGTATCGACGACAGGGACTCCCGTAATATCGATTAACACCACTTCAGAACGATGTTTGACGACGCCGTTTAACAGGTTTTCCATAATCTTTTTGGCGCGCTCGGTATCGATCGTTCCGACGAGAGGCATCACCGTAATGTTTTCAAAAACCGGGATCAGCGGCGCGGAAAGCTCCTGAAGCGCAACCTTTTGCATGGCGACGGTTTTTTCCCAAGAAATCGCATACTGATTTAAAATCTCGCTGTTGATCGGATCAATAAATTTGTCAATTTCCCATATGAGATCATAACACTGCTGATCTTCGGGACGATCCTTGTTCATGGCGTAGTAGAGCTGCTTCCAAAACGCTGATAAACCTGAAGAAAGAAGCTTTAAAGGAACGCCGATTTGTACCGCTTTGGAAGAAAACTGATAAATATTGTCGACATTCTCATCTTCAGCTTTCAAACCATTCATTAAAATTTGAATATATTCGTTGCTAATTTCATGATACATCTGTCCGGTGAGCTTCGCGTTCGATAATTTGCCGTTCAGGTCTCTCAAAATGACCGCAAAGCTTTCGGCAAGCTCATTTTGATGCTCTGAAATATACGATAATACTAATTCATTCGACACGTTTATCCCCCCAAGTACATACAGTAACAATTTTTGGACTAACATTTTCATTATATCGTTTGTCAATTTTGAACACAAAAAAAGTTGCTCTATCCTCATGAGCAACTTTGTTCCATATTTAAAAATCGATTAGTGCCAAACTGATTTGTAAGGCTTCGTTAACCTTTTCCATCATTTCATCATCGAGATGGGTGATTTTGTCCGTTAATCTTTGCTTATCAATCGTCCGGATTTGTTCGAGCAATATAACGGAATCTCTTTCAAAACCATAGCGTTTCGCATCAATTTCGACGTGGGTAGGTAATTTTGCTTTCTGTATTTGGGCTGTTATGGCTGCAACAATAGCAGTTGGGCTGAAGCGATTGCCGATGTTGTTTTGAATCACTAAAACCGGGCGCACCCCGCCTTGTTCTGAGCCAACAACAGGAGATAGATCAGCAAAATAAACATCGCCGCGTTTAACAATCAAATGATTATCCTCCGCTTACTAAGCGCTCTACTGTGTTTTCAGCCTCATACTCTGCAAATTGTGCCTCTGAGGAGATGTTTAAATTGATTTTTGCCATCTCCATATAACCGCGTCTCATCGATTCCCGAATTTGTCGATTTTTGCGTTCACGTAAATACATTTTTGTGGCTTGATAAATCAGTTCATTTCGGCTCCCGTTATCTTGCATGACGACACCATCCAGTTCTGATACTAAAGCTTCTGGCAAGCGAATCATAATTTCAGTTGTAGCGCTGGATTCAGACAAAAACATACACCTCCACGAAACTTACGGATACAACATTTTATCCATTCCAAACATAATCATATCATTAATCTTTCCGCAAGCAAAGCTGTTTTTCAGCTTATCGTTTATTTACGGTAAAATCGGATTCCTTATTTCCATTATACTCCCATTTTCCAAAAACATACGGGGGACCCTTGAACTTATCATGCAGGTAATTTCATAATTAATCGTTTGCAGTTTTTGGGCGATTTCGTCGACTGAAATCGTTTCGTCTTTCTGCTTTCCGATTAAGGTTACTTTTGTGCCGACCGGATATTCTTCTTGAAGGGAGATCATAAACTGATCCATGCAGATTCTGCCGGCGATTTCCTGCCTTTTTCCGTCGATCAGCACTTCGCTTCCGGCAAGGCGGCGGAGCCAGCCGTCCGCATAGCCGACAGGGACGGTCCCGATCCACTCATCATGTTCGGCCGTATACGTCGCACCGTAGCTGACGCTCTCGCCTTTGGCGATTTTTTTCACATGAACGAGCTCTGTATGAAGCGAAAACACTTCCTTCAACGGAAACGGAAGCTCGTCTTTAATCTCGGATGACGGCGACATGCCGTACATGCTGACGCCGAAACGAACCGCGTTAAAGAGCTGCTTCTTAAACCGCATGCCGGCGGCGCTGTTTGACGAATGCACCATCAGCCGGTCGAGCGGAAGCGGTTTGATCAGTTCCTTAAAGCGGTCAAGCTGCATGTTGAAATAATCCGTATCCTTTTCGTCCGCTGTGGCGAAATGGGTGAAGACGCCGCAGCAGTTCACCTTGCTGGACGATTCAGTCATATCCATCATTTCTTTTATTTCATCTTCATTTCTGCAGCCGAGCCGTCCCATGCCTGTGTCGATTTTCAAGTGAAAATCGAGCGGTTCGCCGATGTCACCGATCAAACGAAGCACTTCTTTCAGCCAGCTGACCGAATAGCCGGTGACGGTAATGCGCCGTTTTGCGGCAATGCCGGCATATTCCGGCGGCACCGCTCCGAGCACGAGAATCGGTGCGTCTATCCCTTGTTCCCTTAACGAAATCGCTTCATCCAAAAAGGCCACGGCGAGAATTGATGCACCTTCTGCAAGGGCCGCCTTCGCCACCTGGGCGTCCCCATGCCCGTAGGCATTCGCTTTGACGACCGCCATCAGGTCAACATCCCCGCCGATATGACGCTTCATATTCCGTACATTTTCCTTTAAGGCTGTTAAGTCGATTTCTGCCCATGTCTTTCGATAGAATGGTTTTAAGCTCATACTGACACTTCCTGTTCCTTGTTTCGACTAAGTCTTTCCCCATGATACTAAAAATGCAGCAAAAAGGGAAATGCTGCCTTGTTTTAGACGAGGCAAGCCGGGCAAAAGTTTCTGGAATTATATCCATTTTAAGGTAAAATAAAAACAGCCCGTTCCCCGTATATCGGAGAACAGGCTGTTTGAAATGACAGGGCTATTTTGAGGATTGGCCCTGCATGCTCTTTGCGACCATCAGGAGCTCATCCTGGGAAAGATCGTCAGATGAGATGTAATAATCGACTCCATCATATGTCCAGGACAGTGATTTTTCCGAGAGCGCGCCGACCGTAAAGCCGAGGTCGACCGGCTCGCCGTTCATGGAGACCGATGTTGCCGTTTTGGCGACGCGGGCTTTTTCCTGAATCAGCGTAAACGATTTTTCGCCGCCATATGTGATGACGATTCTTTTGCCGTCGTCGGTGGCCATTTCTTTTTCTTCAAGCTTTTTCACGCCTTGAGGGACATCGAGCGGCGTCTTGACCGCAAACGTGTCAGACGGTTCAGTGCTTGTCGCTACATCGATTTGCGACAGCGTCATGTTTTTCTTTTCGTCGAACGAGCTTTTGTCTAAAGGCTTATCAAATTCAAAGCTTTCAAACTCAACCTTGACCATGGCTTTCCGGTCCGTATCCATCACCTTTACAGATTGAGGGGCCATATTTTTTTTATGAAAGACGATTTCCTGCATCGGCAGCATCTGGTTATGCTGATAGTTTGTTTTCGTTTCGAAAATATACTTTGAATCCTTCGCTTTAAAGGATGCTTCTCCATCGCCTTTAATGTCTTTCACAAGCGATTCAAACAAATACACCTGGCTGCTGTTGTTGGGCCAATCGCTGTGAAAACGGAAGCTTTTATTCAGGGACGGTGTCAGAACAAATACGCCGTTTTCATTGCGCAAAATCACCTGGCTCTGGTCTTTTTTAGGGTTTTCTAAATAAACCCTGTAAAAGGAAGGCTTTTTGTGCCAGATTTCCACGTTGTACTCTTGCGGCTCATTTCCCGTTTGAATCGTCATTTTTGCTTTTGCTTTATAGGACGTGTATTCTTTTGCCTTCTTGTCGAGCCCCCTGACAACATCTTCTTGCGATTTTTGGCCGCAGGCAGAAAGCATTAAGACGACAAGCAGCCCCGTTAAAAGCAAAACAAAGCTTTTTCTCACCTTTTTCAACCCCTTTTTAATCATTGATGTAAAAAGGAAGAAACCGCTTGTTCGACTTTAACGGTACGCTTAGAACAGGGGCCGGCTGAATCGGCATGCGTACCATAAAAGCCTGCAACGACTTGTCTCCCTTATTGCACTACCCAATATATGAGGGAGGCGGGAACAATATGCAGACTAGCATGACAACCTTTTGATTCATTTTTGCCGCGTACTATTTCACAAGATGCTCTCATAAACGTGTTACTATATATGTACGAGATCATTGTAAAGGGGCTTTTGACGAAAGCATGTTTATCAGAACGGAAGATTTCCAGACGTTTATCAGGCTCTATCCGGTTACAACGGCGATATTGGCCCTCCAGCTTGTCATATGGGTTCTTTTTTTAATCCCGCTTCCGACCGTGCAGATGTGGTCCGATTTGACGATAGGTTTTAACTGGGGAATCGCCGAAGGGGAGTGGTGGCGGCTTGTCACGCCGATCTTTATTCATGCCGGGTTTTCCCACCTTCTCTTTAATTCGATGTCGCTCTTTTTGTTTGCCCCCGCGCTTGAGCGGATGATGGGGACGCTTCGGTTTCTCGCCGTCTATATCGGCTCTGGCGTAATCGGGAACATCGGCACGTACTTCATCGAACCGCCGGAGTATACGCATGTCGGGGCTTCCGGGGCGATCTTCGGCCTGTTCGGCGTATATTTGTACATCGTCCTGTTTCGAAAAGGGCTCATGGACAGGGCGAATTCACAGATTATCGTTACCATTCTCGCGATTTCAGTTTTGATGACATTCATCAACTACAATATCAACATCATGGCGCATATTTTCGGACTTTTGGGCGGCTTGGCGCTTTCTCCGCCGCTTCTCAAAAAAAAAGAGTGACGGTTTTTAGCCGTTCACTCTTTTTTCATAGGAATACCATTCAAAAATGGCTTCCAAATCTTTCTCATCTGCATCCTTTACGGAAAACTTCTCATGCAGCACGTTGGATTTTGTGACCGTATGGATGCTTGCAAGCTTTTTCCTGCGCTGAAAATACGAACGGCTCACCTCGTAAACCTGCATGCGCCTTCGCTGTACGACCGCTGTCGTCCTGCCGATGAACCTGGAAGACATGATCAGCTTTTCGCCGCTTATTTTCCAGCCGGCATCGCGATATGACAAATACCCGATAACCCAGAAAAACAGAATGAGCAAAATGGACAAATACCCCCACGGCGGCACAAAAACCGAGAGCGGGACCACGGCCAACAGCGGCCAGGAAGCGCGGAACATATAGCGTCTTAAAGCGCGTTTCGGCAGACGGTTCAGCCCTTCTTCAGGAACATATTCGGGGACGAATTGTTCGAGCCGTTTCCTTAACGTTTTCTTGCTTGCGATCGGAAATAAAACCGTCGACTTGTCCTCTTCAGAAACCGTTCCGCCCGCGCTTACGATCGTGACGGAGACGAAGCCGAGCGGCTGCCTGATCAGGCTTTCTTTTATTTTCACAGCCTGGATTCGATGGAGCGGGATCGTCATTTGGTGCTTTTCAATCAGCCCCCTGGAAATGACGATTTCGTTGTTTTTGCGGACAACCTTAAAATCGGTGTACTTCAGCATCATCCCGATGACGCTGAGCAGCCATGCGATGAAAAGGGCCACAAAGATGACAAAGGCGATGACAGTCGCTCCGGCTTTATTTAGAAAGGAAAATTTGTCATACAGCCAGTTCAGGTTGACAATCTCATCAAGCTGGGTATAGATGGCAAATATCCCCGAAATAATAACGCCTATTCCGCTTGAAGTGGAAGCAGCGGCCAAGAGCTCCTTTCCGCTCATTTCGTATGTCATGTCCACAGGCTCTTTTTCATCAGCCTTCCCGGCGCTTTCTTCCTCAAGATCAGCCGGCTCGCCTTCAACAGCATTGATTTCCTGCTTTCTCTCAAAGAGTGCCTGCTTGATGTTTTCCGCTTCAGTCTGGGAAATGGCCGAAAGGATGACCTCAGCTTCTTTTCCGCCTCCGGCCGTTTCGACCTGGAGTTTGACAAGCCTGAAAATTTGCTGGATGATGCCGGCGCTTGTGTTGACCGTTTGAATGCGCTCGATCGGAATGTACCTTTTTTTCTTCGTTATTAGGCCTTCCTCTACCCGCAGTTCATCCTCTTCAATCCGATAGGTGAATTTTCTCCATTTGATAATGCTGCTTGCGACAAGGAAAATGAAAATCAGGCCGACTGCGGCGGACGCTATGATCGTCACCGTATGATTTTTATTCAAAAAGAAGGCGACGCCGAACGGAATGATATAGTTTTTAACTGTTTCGACCAGCCCTGCAAAGAAGTTCAGTATCATTGCCGCGGGATGCAGACGTTTCGGCTCAGACATCATCTTCAGTCACCCTGGCGAGCCTCGAGATGAAATCTCTGAGCTGATCCGCTTCTTCCACATCAAGGGCCGGGATTGAATGGGTCGTGGCGGCGGTTGAAATCTGCACAGATGCCAGATTGTATTTCCTTAATAGCGGCCCCTGTGATGTATCGACATGCTGCACCCTGACCATCGGAACGATCACACGGGTGACGACAAAGATGCCGTGCTGGATATCGATTTCATTTTCGTGAACTTCATAGCGCCAGATCCGGTGGCGGATGTTCGGTATGATAAAAATGATAAAGACGGAAATCCCCAGCCAAACGGCTGCCCCCGCTATCCCGATCCAAATCGGCCATTTAAAGATCACGGTTACCGCAAACAGTCCGGCAGCAATCAGAAACAGGACAAACGATGTGATGCCGGCGCTGATTTTCCATACCTTCACGCCGTTACGGCTGATTTGATTTTTTGGCTCTCTTCTCAACATTAGATTCCCCCAATCCTATGTTCTATTTACGACTTCGCCGCCGAAAATGTTTCATTTTTTAAAAAAGGCGAATCCGTAAAAAAGGATTCGCCTTTTGATTATGAATTATAGGATTTTTTTTGGCGTCTGTCATTTGAAGAACGCTTTTTATCATAGGAAGAACGGTTGTTCTTTCCTCTGTATCCGCCACCGTCTCTCCGCTTTGATGAACGGTGGTGGCTTTTATGCCGCTTCGTTCTGAGGGGCGCTTCTTCTGTCAAACGGACAGGCGTATCATCCGGCTCTTTTGTCATCATTTTGATGGCAGCCGCTACGACCGTTACTGCATCACGGTCTTCCAGCAGTTCAGCCGCTGCAGACATATAGAAGTTCAGGTTGTTTTCTTCCATGATCGTCCGGATGCGGTCAACGGTTACCTGCTGCTGTCCTTCGATAGCCTCGTCAAGAGTCGGCGGTTTCATCCGGTCCATTTTGCGTTTTGTCGTTTGTTCGATGGCACGCAGCATATCCTTCTCACGCGGTGTAATGAATGTCATCGCCATTCCCGTTTTGCCCGCGCGGCCCGTTCTTCCGATACGGTGAACGTAGCTTTCAGGATCTTGGGGAACATCAAAGTTATAAACGTGCGTAACTCCGGAAATATCCAGACCGCGGGCAGCAACGTCTGTTGCGACAAGCACTTCGATTGCGCCTTGCTTGAATTTGCGGAGGGCTACCATCCGCTTCGCCTGTGTCAAATCTCCGTGAATTCCTTCAGCCGTATAGCCGCGCAGGTTCAGCGCTTCCGTCAACTCATCAACGCGGCGCTTCGTACGGCCGAAGACGATCGCAAGCTCAGGAGACTGGATGTCGAGAAGACGTGTCAGCGTATCAAATTTTTTGCGTTCATGCACTTCCAGATAGAATTGCTGAATGTTTGAAACCGTCATTTCCTTCGCTTTTACTTTAATATGCTCCGGATTGTTCATAAAGCGTTCGGCGATCCGCTTAATCGGCGCCGGCATCGTTGCAGAAAACAGCAATGTCTGGTGATCTTCCGGTACATTGGAAAGAATCGATTCGATATCTTCGATGAATCCCATGTTCAGCATTTCGTCCGCTTCATCAAGCACAACGGTATTGACCGTTTGCAGACGCATCGTGCGGCGGTTGATATGGTCGATCAGACGGCCTGGAGTTCCGACGATAATGTGGGGATTTTTCTTGAGCGCGCGAATTTGGCGGCCGATATCCTGGCCTCCGTAAATCGGAAGAACTCGAGCGCGTTTATCCTGTCCGATTTTATATAGCTCTTCAGAAACTTGAATGGCTAATTCACGAGTAGGTGCGATAACAATGGCTTGAATGTTAGGAGACTCGGGGTTGATTTTCTCAACAAGAGGAATGCCAAATGCAGCCGTTTTTCCTGTTCCCGTTTGTGCTTGTCCGATGACATCTTTATTTGCAAGTCCAAGCGGTATCGTTTGCGCCTGAATCGGTGTTGCTTCTTCAAATCCCATGCGTTTAATCGCTTTTGTGAGATCTGAACTTAATTGAAAATCTTGAAACGTTATAGTCAATGTATTCAAACTCCTTCTGCTTACTGTTTCAGTAATGTCGTGTTTCATCAATAAAAACTGCCCTTTATATAAAGGACAGGTTCATACTTATACAAAGCCCGAATTACTTTACATGTTATATTACCATTACGATATGTGTTTTTCAATAAGGCGGACATAAGGGATGCGCTCCCCTCGACCCGTTTTTATCAAGCCGGTGATGCAGCATCATATGTAGCATCCGGCAAATTTACTGTTTCCCGCCGCGGACCGTCTTTCCATCCGCCTTTTACACATTGTAACACAGGCTTTAAAGGGTTTCGACAGTGCGCGTTTATTTTTTTCTTGATCATCCAAGCCCTGCATGTTTATTTTTCCCAATATGTCATGATTTATTTACAGAATCTCCGGATTCTCTTTTCAGAAACGCCTCGACCGTCCGAAAAAGAAATTCGGGGTTTTCCTCAAGACAGATATGGTGGCTGACATCAGGCAGCAGGCAAAGCTCTTTTTCTTTGGAGGGAATCGTTTCGTATAAATAATAGGCGCTTGATAACGGCACGATGGAATCGCGTTCTCCTTGAACGATGAGGACGGGAATATGAAGTTTTTTCAAACCGGGTTTCGTGGCTTTGACGAGCTTGCGGAATTGGAGAGCGGAGGAAACCGGCGTGCTTGTCAGCTTCCGCTTGTATCTTTTGTAAAGCAGATTATCCTCCAGCCTGCCATGAAATGAATCTTTTATCACGCTTTTCAAATCCTGAATCAACTGTCCGGGACTGATATATTGGGCAGCCGCACTTAAAAGGACAAGGCGGCTGACCGGGTATTTTCCCGCCAAATAAGCAGCGATCATGCCGCCCATCGAAAAACCGATGACATATACGACTTCGCATTCTTTTAGAAGGCGGACGAGTTCGACTTCCGCGCAGGCAATCCATTCCTGATAACAGACCCTTTAAAACCGGCGTTTCCCCGTGCCCCGGAAGCGTGATCATCTCGATCTTCCAATCGCACGTTTTCTTCAAATACGCGGCAAGCGGTTCGATTTCGTACGGAGCTCCCGTAAAACCATGAATGCATAAACACCCGATCATGACCTTTCACCCGTTTTCTTTTTTGGTATACCGTAAAAAAACGATCAAGCTTTTAGTCCTGCAAATCTTTGATAACGTCCTCGAGCTTCATTCCTCTTGATGCTTTCACAAGGATGACATCTCCGGCATTCGCTTTTTCTTTCAGTTCCCGTGTCAGGCTGTCTTTATCACCGGGGCTGAAGTGAAAGACTCTGTTTTCCGGAAAATGTTGAAGCGCCCCTTTTGCAATATATTCACCGAGTTCTCCGTATGCAAATACATACTCGATCACATCCGGATCGATCGATTGCCCGATGTCTTCGTGAAAGGCTTTTTCATGTTCCCCAAGCTCAAGCATGTCGCCGAGAACGAGCAGTTTTTTGCCGTATCCGTCAAGCTGTTCGACGAGCTCGATCGCCGCCTTCATGGACGTCGGGCTCGCGTTGTAGGCATCGTTGATCACGGCAAGGCCGTCCTGCGTTTTCACAAGCTCAAGCCTCATTCCCGTTACTTTCAGCGTTTTCAGGCCCTCGGCGATGTTTGCGCGGCTGACGTTTAATAGATCGCCCGCTGCAATGGCGGCCAAGGCATTCTTGACATTATGCTTTCCGAGGACAGGGATAAAAAATCCGGTGCTGATCCCTTTGACGCGGAAAGATGCGCCTTCTTCCGTCTGCCTTGCGTCCTCAAGCTGATAATCGGCGCCAGGACCTTCTCCGAACGTTTTGGTATGGTATGGCGGATGAACGATTTTTTCAGACAGAAGAGGTTCATCCCCGATATAAATGAGCGTGCCGTCTTTTGAAAGGCCGTTGACAATTTCGAGCTTCGCTTCGGCAATCCCTTCTCTTGAGCCGAGTTCAAGCAGATGCGATTCGCCGATATTCGTAATAACGGCAATATCCGGACGGGCAAGGCGGGTGAGAAAATCGATTTCCCCTTTTGCGCTCATTCCCATTTCAAGCACGGCGATATCGGTATCTTCCGGCATCGCAAGAATCGTAAGCGGCATGCCGATATGGTTGTTATAGTTTCCTTCTGTTTTGTGCACATTGTATTCGGTATTTAAAACGGCGTGGATCATGTCCTTCGTCGTCGTTTTCCCGTTTGATCCGGTCACGCCGATCACTTGAACATCGAGCTGATCGCGGTAAGTCTTAGCGAGTCTTTGCAGGGCTTCCAGCGTGTCATCGACAATGATGACCGCTCGTCCTTCCGGCGGATTCGGCTCATTCCGATTCCACAGAACGGCAGACACGCCGGCCTGAAAAGCCTGTTCTGCAAAAGCGTGCCCGTTGAACCGCTCGCCTGCAAGCGGAATAAATAATTGTTCTTTTTTTAGTGCTCTGGAATCTGTTGACACGCCTTTGACCAGCCGTTCGCCGAACGCTTCTTCTAGAAGTGTGCCTCCCGCCATCTCGGCGATTTCTTTTACCGTTCTCTTTATCATATGTTTTCCCTCTCTTTCTCCAGCAAGGAAAAGAGACACTATCCGCAAAAAAGATAGTGTCTTGTGCCCCTCGCCGGGATAATCTCGCGGCTTTTCAGCCTGCGTTGTTAAAATGTATATTTAATCTGCTGTTTTTCTTTATGCCGCTCAATCGCTAAATCGACGAGCTTTTCGATCAGGTCGGGATATTCGACTCCAGACTCCTTCCACAGAAGAGGAAACATGCTAAACGGCGTAAATCCGGGCATTGTGTTGACCTCATTGATCAGAATCTTTCCTTCATTCGTCAAGAAAAAGTCCGCCCTGACAAGGCCTGAACCGTCAATCGCCTGAAAAGCCCTGACCGCCATGCTGCTCATCGTGTCGTATTCGTCTTCTGATAAAGAAGCAGGAATAATCAAATCGGTATCTCCGTCTTCATATTTTGCTTTGTAGTCATAAAAGTCCTTTTTCGGAGCGATTTCGCCCGCCACCGAACATGCCGGTTCATCATTGCCAAGAACGCCGATTTCGATTTCGCGGCCGATGACGCCTTCTTCGACGACGATCTTGCGGTCATATTGGAAAGCCAGTTCAAAAGCATGATCGAGCTCTTCGCGGTTCCGGCACTTGCTGATTCCGACGCTTGAACCGAGGTTTGCCGGCTTGACAAAGCACGGATACCCAAGCTCCGCCTCCACTTTTTCATAGCTTTCTTCTTTCGCTTCATTCCATGTTTTTTTCACAAAAGACACATATTTCGCCTGATCCAGACCCGCTTGGGCAAACAGGTGCTTCATGACGACTTTATCCATTCCCGCGGAAGAAGCTAAAACCCCGTTTCCGACATAAGGAACGTTTAATAATTCCAGCATGCCCTGAATCGTGCCGTCTTCTCCGTTCGGCCCGTGCAGAAGCGGAAATACGACGTCAATCGCTTCTTCATCTGTGCCTGACTGTCCAGGGAACATGTCGCGGTTCAGCGCTGCCGGAGAAAATGTCCGCCCCGCCTGTTCAAATTGAAGCATTTTCACATTTGAAACGGGCTCTGTCAGCTGAGGGCCTCTCACCCACTCGCCTTTTTCTGTAATGTAAATCGGATGTATATCAAACTTTTCTGTATCTAACGCTTTCGTAACGGCTAATGCAGTTTGCAGGGACACGTTATGCTCCGCAGATTTTCCGCCGTATACCAATCCTAATCTTGTCTTCAATTCGTACTCCCCCCACTGGATTCATCTTTACTATCTTATCACTTTCCCGGGAAAATGATCTAATGATTTTAGAGCAGCCTGAAAAAAGCATTTATATGTAATTCCATCTCATTTTATATTAAAATGGCATTGAAAAGGAGAGATGGCAATTGAAAAAAATCACTACTGAAGCACAATTTAATGAACTCATCCAATCCGATAAAGAAATCATCGTCAAATTTTACGCAGACTGGTGCCCTGACTGCACCCGCATGAATATGTTTATCGGGGACATTCTTGACGCCTACAAGGACAACGAATGGTATGAACTGAACAGAGACGACCTTCCGGAGCTTGCAGATCAATATCAGGTTATGGGCATTCCAAGCCTTTTGATTTTCAAAAACGGAGAAAAAACCGGCCATCTTCACAGTGCCAATGCCAAAACACCTGAAGAAGTGACTGAATTTCTATCAGAACATATAAGTTAATTCGTTTCATGGCTGCTTTTTATGTCTTTTGGCATGGACAAATTCTGAGTCCATGCCTTACTGCTATCATATAAAAGACGGATCCGGACCTGTATTTGTTTCGACAAATAGTATTTCCCGGGAAACATTAGATGTCAAAAAAGTGCTTGATTCGATCATTAAATTCGGGTAGAATGTGTTTTGTTCCTATTTTGCAATTATTTTTTCTAGTTGTGTGAAGCCCTTGTCGGCTTCTTTTTTTGCGTGTTTAATTGGATAATAATTCATATTATGGTTTTTGTTCAATATTTTTTAGAGGGTGCCGCTTTACACGGCGCAAACTGGTTTTGTATAATATCATTAATTGATAATGATTATCAATATCAAATAGAATCTGTGTGAGGTGAAGATATGTGCCCCCACAAATGGAAGAAAGAAAAATGCAGCTGATACAGCGGTTCATTCAGCTTGGCATATACAAAAAAGAAGAACGCCATCTTTACGAGTTGTCTTTGAACGAGCTTGAAAGCGAATACGAATCCATTAAGCTTAGAAAGGCGGACTACCATGTCAAAACGAAAGATTAAAACCTATCATCAGCTTGTCGAAGAATATAAAAAAGAAATCACCCGAAGCGAGAAGGAAATGGATATGATTTACGACCGCATCGACCGCAAGCATGAGAACAGGCTGCTTTCCGTTGCTAAAGAAAAGCGGTCATAACATTAAGCCGGACGTTTGTCCGGCTTTTCTAGTTTTCGCCAAACGCAATTCCTGCAAGCTTGGCGATTGTTGCGTCATCCATCGGCGGGTTGTGAAGCCCGGCTCTGACGTCGCGGTAATACCGCTGAAGCGGATTGTTTCCTGAAAGACTTTTCGCTCCGACGACCCGCATCGCTTTGTCGACAACAGCGATCGCTGTATTTGTGACTGCGTGTTTGACGGCCCCGAGCTCTCCGCCTAAAAGGCCGCGGCGTTTTGGATCATCATAAATGCCGGCGACATTGTACAAGAAATGGCGGGCTTTCATCAGCTCCAAATCGATTTCCCCGATATGCCGCTGAACAGCCGGCACGTCTTTGATCGGCCCTTTCAAACTGTTTGGCGAGTAGGCATTTGCAAAATCAACGGCATAATCCCGCGCCGCTTGGGCGATTCCGAGATAGACAGCCGGTATATGCAAAAGCCAGCCGTTGATTTTATCCGTCCGTTTCCCTGTTTGAAGCTCCACAAGCATTGAGTCGTCAAGGCGGACATCTTTCAGCACAAGATCGTGGCTTCCCGTTCCCCTCATCGCGATCATATCCCACGTTTCCTCAATTGACACGCCGTCTGCGTCCTTATGAATCAAAAAGACGCCGATCGCCTGCTTTTCTTCGATCCAAGCGGTGACAAGAAAATAATCAAGAACAGGGGACATCGTCGTAAAGGTTTTTCGTCCGTTTACGATCCAGCCGCCCTCATGTCTTGCGGCATTCGTACCCGGGCGTCCGCCTCTCGTCGGACTGCCGGTCTGCGCTTCGCTGGCCGCCCTGTTGATCAGCGCTCCCTTCAGCGCTTCTTGTGACACTTTCTTAAACACTTCTGGATCCCAGCTGTTTCCTTCAGCCAATTCACCCATGACGCTCAAATGCCAGCCGATGCTGAGAGCGGTCGGTCCGTCTCCCTTTGCCAGCCTTTCCTGAAACAAAAGCATGTCATACAGCGAAATGCCTTCACCGCCAAGGTTTTTCGCAACGGTCAGCGCTGTATACCCGGATTCTCGCAATTGCCGAATATTGTCTTCCGGAAAAAGAGCATGTTCATCATAATAAGCGGCCGTTTTCGCAAATTCATCAGCCAGTTTTCCGATCTTACTGAGCCATTCCTGCTGTTTTTCGTTTTTTACAAATAGTGTGCACACACGGCAACCTCCTGACATTATTCCGATCAATTTAATATGATTATAGTTTGAGAAAAGCCGATCTTGCAACCGATAACCGCCAGACAGCAAAAAAGCACGCTCTCAAGGGCGAGGCGCACTTTTCTGTTTATGCGGTTTGACCGCCGCGTCCGTCCATCTTCATTCCGAGATATATCAGCATGTATGTCAAGTACCCCATCGTGATGACGAGACCGCCGAAGAAAAAGTCGGAGAATAGCGGTTCTTCATAAGCGGCGATGCCGGCAAGCGCGATCCAGCTTGCATACAGATAGCCGATAAAAAAGCGGACGCCGTTTTTTAATTTATACAACATCAACAAACCTGCAAGCGAAAACAATCCGAGTGCAAGCCTAAAATAGACAAGGTGGTCAAAATGAAAAGCAAACGTGACAAATGAAAATGACAGCAACAGAATTATCGGTAATGCTGTAATGAATTTTCGCATCGTCTGTTCAACTCCTATTTCCTTATTATAAGGAAAATAGGAAAATTAAACTGTAGACGCGACATTTTTCACAAAAATGTCATGTCCGCCGTCACATATTTGACAAAAATCTTATATTTTCACATCCCGCTTGCAGAAGCTCCACCAGGCCACAACGATAAAAAACACAAAATGAATGATGATGATAAAGACCGAAAACAGCGGTGTCATTCCTGCAAAAACAGTTTTTGCGTGTTCGCCGTATTGCGTGAAATCGGTGTTGGCAAACAGCAAAAATTTACCCCACGGATTTTGCAAATACGCCATGATCGTGACAAGCGCTTTGGCCCCGTACAGCACGACGATCGAAACCATGATGCTGAGCGCGCTGCTTCTGAACAAGGCAGAGCATAAAAACGCAAAGGAGACCATCATAAAAACCTCAAGCCACTGTGAACCGATGATTTGCAGCGTATTGAGAAATAACGGCTTTGCCGCAGGATCAAGCTTTATGCCGAAAAAGACGAGTCCGTAAAGCAGCGAAAAGCCGTAATAGACGACAAAGAGCCAAATGCTTGCAAGGACACTTGTCAAAAATTTAGAAATGAGGATTTTTTCCCTGCTGACCGGTCGGATCAGCAGAAATTTGATCGTCTTTTTGTCGTATTCAAATGAAATAATCGAAGCTGCCACCGCAACCGAAAGCCCCTGCAGGAGTATGTTGAGGTTCGGCGCAAAGGAAAAATAGCCGATGAAATGGTCTTCAGCGCCTGCGCCCGCCAATATCCGTTTCGTTACCAGCGCAAACAGAAATTGAAACGCAGCGATCAGCACCAGCGACACAAACGTCACCCTTCGCTTCAGCAGCTTGACATGCTCATTTTTGATGAGTCTGTACATCAAAATCCCCCTCCTCTTCCATGGCGGCCGTTAACGTCATGTATTCATCCTCCAGCGACTGCTTAAACGGAGCAATCGAATATACATCGATATCGTTCATGACAAGCTGTTTATTTAAATCCAGAATTTTCCTTTTCTCGACTTTAACGGCTATGAGTCCTTTTTCCTTCCAGGCTTCATAGCCGTTCCCTTTCAGCCATTGAAGTGCTTTCTCCTCAGGCTCCACTTCCAAAAGCGCTTTTTCAAGCTTTTCTTCTGCGCCATGTAAGGTGACTGTCGATTTGACTCTTCCATTTTGAAGGATGACGACCCGATCACACAAATCTTCGACTTCCTTCAACAAGTGCGTTGCAAACAAGATGACGGTTCCTTCCTCTTTGGCCAGCTCGCGAAGGTGGCCGCGGAAATCTTTCATTCCCGCAGGATCGAGACCGTTTGTCGGTTCGTCCAATATCAGCAGCTTCGGACGGTGTAGGATCGCCTGGGCAATCCCGAGGCGCTGCCTCATGCCGAGCGAGTATGTTTTGACTTTATCATCGATTGCATCTCCAAGGCCGACGCGTTCGACCACCTCATCGAGCCGCTCCTGAGCGATATCTTTGTGCATATTTGCATAATGTATGAGATTTTCATAGCCTGTGAGGTACGGATAAAATTCCGGGTTTTCCACGATCGCACCCACGGCCTGAATCGCCTTTTCGAATTGGCGGTCAATCGGAAAACCGTTAATGATGATCGACCCGCTGCTCTGTTTGATCAAACCGGTCATCAATTTGATAAGGGTCGTTTTTCCGGAACCGTTCGGACCAAGCAGGCCGATGATTTCCCCCTTGTCCGCCTCGAGATTGATGTTTTTCAGGATCGTCTTGCCGTCAATGATCTTATCGACGCCTTCTATATGTAAAACAGGTGTCATGGAGGCCCCTCCTTTAGTACCAAAAATAAACAGTGCCAAAAGGCACTGTTTGATTATAGCATTTTTCACCGTGTTACACAGACACTTCCGGATGCGGCGCTTCGATATTGCCGTGCTTTTTCTCGGTCTCGGTGACAATGACGGCGCATGCAGCATCTCCCGTCGTGTTGACGGCCGTTCTGACCATATCCAAAAGTCGGTCAATTCCCAAAATTAAGGCAATTCCGGCGACAGGAAGGTTTACAGATTGAAGCACCATCGCCAACATGATCAGGCCGACACCCGGGACTCCCGCCGTTCCGATGCTGGCCAGCACGGCTGTTAAAACGACCATTAACAGCTGCGGAATCGTCAGTTCGACTCCGTAGACCTGGGCGATAAAGATCGTCGCTACCCCTTGCATGATCGCCGTCCCATCCATATTGATCGTCGCTCCGAGCGGCTGAACGAAACTGCTGATCGGCTCCGGCACTTTCAGTTTTCTTTGAGCCACATCCATGGAAACTGGAAGCGTCGCATTGCTGCTTGACGTACTGAACGCTACGATCATCACTTCTGAGAAGTCCTTAAAAAATGTAATTGGATTCCGCTTTGCAAATAATGCAATCGTCGAACCGTAAGTGACGATCGTGTGTATAACAAGCGCCAATATGACAACGATCATGTACAGTCCCATCGCTTTGATCGCGTTCCATCCCTGGCTGCCGATTGCCGTCGCGATCAAACCGAACGTCCCGTACGGCGCGAATTTCATCACAAGGTTGACGAGATACATCATCAATTCGTTGCCTTGCTCAACCACTTTTAGGAGAGCGTCGGCTTTTTTCCCGAGCATCGTAATGCCGAGTCCGACCAGGATCGAGAAAGCGATGATCTGCAGCATATTTCCCTCAGCCATCGCCTGAACCGGATTCGTCGGAATGATGTTCAACAGCGTATCCGCAATGCTCGGTGCTTCCTCGGCCTTATATTGCGCGGAGCTCGTATCGTAGCTTCCGATTTCACCGGGCTTAATGATCAAAGCCAAAATAAGTCCGATGATGATGGCGACCGCTGTTGTCGATAAAAAGTACGCGATCGTTTTCGCACCGATTCTGCCGAGTTTTTTCGGATCTCCAAGACCGGCTACCCCTAAAGTCAGAGAAAAGAATACAATCGGGACGACCAGCATCTTAATGAGGTTTAAGAAAATGGTCCCAAGCGGCCCGAATACAAACGTGTTAAGCTTCGAGAACAGGTCCGGCGACGTAACGTTCAGCACAATGCCGACGACAGCACCAAGGATCAAACCAATGATAATTTTCGTTGCCAACTTCAATAAAATCCTCCCCTTTCTGAACAAAAAAGCCCATGAGAGAGGTCTCCCATGGACTTTTACAATTCCGTTTGGTTCCACATGGCTCTCTTCACGTCGATGGGGTTAGCTGACGGGTTCGGACGAAGAGATGTCCGTTTTTCCGCTAAAACGGAAAAATTCACCCCAAAAGATCGGGTCCCCCACCCCTACTAAAGGATTAAACGCGTGGCGTTATTTCGTTATATTACATTTATACCTGATAATTCGAAATATGTAAATAACCTATTTCGTTTTACAATTTATTACTTATCCTTAGGCTTCACGGCCTGCTTTTCGTCCTGGTTTGTCACATCGAGAACATCAAGCAGGAACACAAAAATCGGAATCCCGATAATCAGGCCCCAAATGCCCATGAAATGCTCGGAAAAAATCAGCACGATAAACGTGAAGAATATCGGCAGTTCGGTCTTGGCTGACATCAATTTCGGATTGAGGAAGTATGTTTCAATCGCATGAACGATCAAGATGACGAGCACTAAGGAGACGATGTATGCCATTCCTCCGATACTGTAGGCTATGAAACTTAAAGGAATAAGAGAAATCACAACGCCGGCGACAGGAACCAATCCGAGGAAAAATACCATGACCGCAAGGCCGAAAAGCTGAGGAAAACCCATGATTCCGAGGGCAATGGTCGTTAACGCGCAGTTCACGGAAGCGATGATGAACTGAGCTTCAAGCACCTTGCCGAACGTTCGCGTAAACTTCTTTCCGAAAAACGCAATCTCCTCATAAAAAACAGCGACTTTGCTCGTTTTGAATTTATCCATCAATTTCATGACTTTATCTTTTTCTATCAAGAAAAACATACTGAGAATTAAGGACATAATCACCTGGATGCTGAATGTGCCGATGTCCGTGATATATGTATAGATAAAGTTAAGCCCTTTTTCCAAATATGATGTCAGGTTGATATCCCCGAACATGCCGGTGACCATATCGAGAAAAGGAATGCTGTCTGGATGAGAAGCGATATATTTGCCCTGTTTAATCAGCTGCTGAATCTGCTTGACGATAACGGGATAGTACACCGCCCCGCCGATCGAAAGACCAAGGACAAGCGCAGCGTATAAACAGGATATAATCAGCCTTTGGCTGACTTTGATAAAACGGTTTAAAAAACTTCTGATCACATTTTCCAAACGATTCATTAAAAACGTAAAAATAAATGTGAGCAGTATCAAATTCATCATGCTGCGGAAAAAGTATAAGATCCCCGCTAAAACAACAAAAACAAAAAAGCGCCTGACCCCAGGATGCTGAAAAAATTTAATCAACGCTGCCATTCGTGCACACTCCCACCAGTACTTTAGTCCTTAACTTTTAGCATATTCACGCTGTATATTTATAAGATGATGTATCATCTGTAAATTATATAACAAAAAAGCGCAGAAATCTCTTTCTGCGGCTTAAATAAATCTTAAAAAATTTTATTTTTCAAAACGTTTTTTGAATGCGAAAGGCGCCGGTTCTCCGGCGCCCCTTTTCTTAAACGGCAGTCTTCATCTTTTTCATCTGAGATACGGCTTCCATGCTTTTTTCTTCATCGAATTCTTTCTCGCTTTTTGCTACCACGATAGTCGCGATTCCATTTCCGATCAGATTGACGATCGCCCTTCCTTCGCTCATAAAGCGATCGACCCCGAGCAGGAGTGCCAGGCCTTCAAGCGGAATGACCTGAAGGGCGGAAAGGGTTGACGCCAGTACGATAAATCCGCTTCCGGTCACGCCCGCAGCTCCTTTTGACGTCAGCATCAAGACGAGAATGATCGTAATCTGCTGGCCGATCGATAAATCGATGCCAAATACTTGCGCAAGGAAGACAACGGCCATCGATAAATAGATGGAAGTGCCGTCAAGGTTAAAGGAGTAGCCCGTCGGAATGACGAGGCCGACCACCGACTTCGAGCAGCCGTAGCGCTCCATCTTATCCATCATTCGCGGAAGCACGGATTCAGAGGAGCTTGTGCCGAGAACGATCAGCAGCTCGTCTTTAATAAAGCGCAAATAATTCCATAAACTAAAACCGTACATTCTGCAAATAATGTTCAATACGACAAACACGAATATAAACATCGTCAAGTAAACGGACAGCATCAGCTTTGCCAGCGGCTGCATGGATGCGAGCCCGAAATGTCCGATTGTATAGGCAATGGCGCCGAATGCACCGATCGGGGCAGCCCTCATAATATAGCCGATAATTTTGAAGAAAACCTGTGATAATTTATCAAAAAAATCGATGATGCTCTGCCCTTTTTTCCCCAATGCAGCAAGGCCGGTTCCGAAAAGAATGGAGAAAAATAGCACTTGCAGAATATCCCCTTTTGCAAAAGCGTCGACCATATTTGACGGCACGATGTGCGTGACGAATTCCACCCAGTCTATGCCCTGGCCGCCGTTTTGGGTGTATTGCGAGACATCCCCTTTTTCAAGCTTGCTGTAATCAAGGCCGGCCCCCGGTTTAATGAGGTTGACGACAAAGAGCCCGACAATGAGCGCAAGCGTTGTCACCACTTCAAAATAAATGAATGCCTTCCCTCCGACTTTGCCGACCTTTTTCATATCCCCCATTTTGGCAATGCCGAGGACAATCGTGAAGAAAATGATCGGTGCAATGACCATCTTCACGGCATTGATAAATGTATCACCAAGCGGTTTCATTTGTTTCCCGGCGTCAGGCCACAGGACGCCGACCAATACCCCTAGCAAAACCGCGGTGATGACTTGAAACGTCAAGTTTTTCAACAGTTTTGACAGCTTCATGTTCTCATCCCCCGTTTCGTTGAAAGCTGCTTAAGACTTTCTTACCATAATGGTAGCGCTTTCAACTGAATGAGAGAAGATTATGGTCATATCGGACATTTTGGTCTTTTTGGTCACGGATTTAATATGTTGCGATATAGCGGTTGACAGGACGGCCTATGCCGCCATATTGGATATCCAGCTTAACCCTCCCTTCTTTTTCCAAAAAGTCCAAGTACCGTCTCGCCGTCACCCTTGCGATGCCGAGCGCGTTTGCGACCTCTTCGGCGGAGTTCGGCTCTGTCTGCCGATTCATATATGCCATTATTTCCTTCAGTGTGAACATATTCAGCCCTTTTGGCAGCTCTTTGACCGGCTCCCTTTCGCCGCTGATATTCAGCATCGCATCAAGCTTTTCCTGCGAAAATGTCTCCGTCTCATGAAGCTTTTGCTTAAATAGTTTGTATTTTTCCAAAGACTTCCTGATTCTTTCCATTTTAAATGGCTTTAAAATGTAGTCGACCGCTCCGTTTTGCAGCATAAGGGCGATCGTTTCTTTATCCTTTGCCGCCGTGACGACGATGCAATCCGTCTCCAGTTTTTGCTTCCTGATCTCCTGCAGCGTTTTGATCCCGTCCTTTTTCGGCATATATACATCCAAAATCACGAGATCCGGCCGCACCTCTTTGATCAGCCTGATCCCTTCTTCGCCGTTTCCCGCCAGAGCCGCAACTTCAAAACCGCTGACGCCTGAGATAAACTCTTTATTTACCTCCTGAACCATCGGATCATCCTCGATCAGCAAAACACGAATGACATCTTTAGCCGTCATATTGGTCCCCCCCTTTATTCCATTGGAATCAAAATTGAAAACGATGTTCCCTGCCCCGGGTATGATGCTGCGTCGATCTGTCCCATCCCTTTGTCGACGATTTGCTTCACTAAGTAAAGTCCGTACCCCGTTCCGTCCTCTTTATTCATTGTAAATCCCTTTTCATAAATACGGGGAAGATATGCTTCTTCCATTCCGCAGCCGTTGTCTTCTATTAAAATCGCCAGCACGTCCTCAGACTGTTCAATGCTGATATCGATCCGTTTCTCTTCCCTTGAAACAGATTCAAAGGAAGCGAAGGCATTCTCGATTAAATTTCCGAGCAGTACGACGATATCATGCTGGTCGATTTTCTTTGGAAAGCGGCGGAGGCTGCTGTTGGCATCGATGTTGACGCTGATGCCGAGCTCTTTTCCCCTCGTGATTTTGCTTAACAGCAGGCCTGCCGCCGCGTCGTTTTGAATCGCTTTGTTTAAAAAACGCGATGCATGTTCCTGTTCCGTCGTCGCCTGAAAAGCCAAATCAAGCGCCTGATCCGCTTTTCCCAATTGAATCAGGCCGGCGATAGTGTGAAGCTTGTTCATATGCTCGTGATTTTGCACCCTCAGCGCATCGATAAAGTTTTTCACGCCTGTCAGCTCTTCGGCAAGTTTCGCAGCTTCTGTCCGGTCCTGAAAAATCGCGACGGCACCGATCACCTTTTTCTTCATGACGATCGGAATCCGGCTGCTCATGATCACTTTTCCGCTGACCTGAATTTCCTCATTGTAAACGGGCCGGTTTTGATCAACGATCTCAGGAAGCCGCGTATCTGCTAATACATCGAAGATCAGCCGTCCGACGACGTCTCCTCTCACATTGAAAATCCGTTTTGCCTTTTCGTTAAAAATCGTAATGATGTATTGATTGTCAATCGCGATGACGCCTTCATTGATCGAATGGAAGGTGGCCGTCCGTTCCTCAAGCATTCTGACGATCTCATGGGGCTCCATCTTGAACATTTGCTTTTTGATATGCCTGGCCAATAAAAACGAGCCGACAAGCCCAAAAATCAACGTCAAAAAGACGACGGCCAAAATATCTTTCTTTAAATCTGCTAAGATATCGGCAATGCCCGGCAATGTCCTGCCGACGAGCACGACGCCGATCTGGTTCAGGTTTTCATCCTTGACCGGATAAAACGCGCGAACGGCAGGACCAAGCTCGCCCTCCGCTTCTGAGAAATAAATATGCTCGGCAAACGCCGCTTCCTCATCTTCTCCCAATGATCGCTTCCCGATCGCCCCTGAGACGGGATGCGAATAGCGGATATGGTTCATGTCCATGACAACGATATAATCCGCTTCATTAATGATCCGTATATCTTCAACAACATCGTTGAGAGAACGGGGAACAGAATGCTCCAAAGCACTCTTGACGTCAGAGAGCTCTGCGACCGTTCTCGCCGTGTTCATCAGCCTTTTTTTCAATTCGCGTTCTTCCGTCTGCTGAATGTTTCCGATTAAGACGATGCCGCCGATAATCAAGGAGAAAATCACAACCAAATACGATAAAATCGTAATTTTCCAGCGGATCGATATCCGATTGATTTTCATTTTTTCCTCCTTCATGGAAAACCTTCATCTTTACGAGCCGTCACCTGAAACAGTATGCTTATCATAGCGGACTTTAGAAAGAGGAGGTTTTAAATGAAAAGCTTGCTTGCATTTTTAAGTATGCTTGTGTTCGGTATTGCAACCGCTTTATATATAGGCTTTCATGACAATTTCCCCAGCCGTGACCGCATATACGACGATGAGCAGGAGGGGCTGAAAGAGCTGGTTGTGTTCAAGTTCAGCCATGTCGTTGCGGAAAATACGCCGAAAGGGCTCGCCGCAAAAAAGTTCGCCCAATTGGTTAATGAAAAATCAGATGGAAAAATAAAAATTGAGGTTTTTCCAAACGGAAGCCTCTATTCCGATATTGAAGAAATCAAAGCCTTAAAAGAAGGCGATGTTCAGTTTATCGCGCCTTCGACATCAAAGCTCGGCATGCTTTCACCCGATTGGTTTGTTTTGGATCTGCCTTACGCCTTTGCGGATTATGATGCAGTGAGAGAAGGCCTGCACGGGAAAATCGGAGAACAGCTGTTTGCATCGCTGGAAAAAGACCGGATCAAAGGCCTTGCCTATTGGACAAACGGCTTTAAGCAGATTACCTCCAACAAAGGCCCGGTCAAAAACCCGGATGACCTGAAAGGCCAAACTTTGCGCATCATGCAGAGCGATGTCATCGAGGATCAGTTTAAGCTGCTTCAGGCGAAAGGCCGGCAGGATTCCTTCAATTCCACCTTTCAGCTTCTCGAATCGAAAAAAGTCGACGGAGAAGAAAACACGATTTCAAACATCTATTCTAAAAAATTTTATAATGTCCAAAACTATATGACAATAAGCAATCACGGATACCTCGGCTATGCCGTCATGACGGATCAGACATGGTGGAACAGCCTGCCAAAGGAGACGAAGCGGATTTTATCAGAGGCGATGAAGGAGACGACCGAATGGAATGAAAAGCACGCCGCCGAGATGAACAAAGATCAGCTTCAACAAATCAGGAAGCATTCGCCCATCCTCATCCATGAGTTAACGGATGAGGAGCGAAAAGCATGGATGAAGCGGCTCGATCCCGTCTACGATCAATACAAGCCGATCATCGGGGAACACCTGATTCAACAGGTAAGAGACTTACAGAAAAAACACTTCACGTCAAACGGGCAGTAAAAAAGAGAAGGACTCGAGTCCTTCTCTTTTTCTTGTCAACCGCTTCTTCTTTGGCGTCGCCTTTTTCACCGATCTCCCGGTAAAATTCTTTATCGTGGTTTTTGCTTGTTGCTTCTCCGCCTTTTCGGCCTGCTTCCTCGCGGCTCATTTTGTGATCATTGTTGTTTGCCATTTTGAATTCCTCCTTTTGAAGTGTTTGGTTTATACATTCCACATCTGAAAAAGAGTAAACAAAAATAGCACATTCGGACGGAGAGCCGGAGAATATTCTGGCTCGTTCACGACCTGCCGTCGACCGTCCATCCAGGTTCAGGTACCGTGCAATTGCTTTTCAATGCCTGATTGATCTCTGCGGCGCCTTCGATGAGCGTAACTTCGATTGCATGAAACATGCCCGTCTGATTCGTTTTTGCAAAGATCGCATCATGGTCATGCTCCATAAAATTCAAATAATCGTGTTTCGACTCCCACAGCGCCATGATCACGGCCTCCCATCCGTCTTCAGACTGCCGAAAGCCGCCCCATTGCCTGATGAAGCCTTTTGCGTTTTGAAGCGGGCTCCATTTCGCCTGCGCTTCGCTGAACGGCTGTTTATGCAGTTCATCTGTTTTGCAGCAAATCAGCTTCAGCACATTTCCTTCGTTAAACATCACGGTTTCCGCGCTCGTTTGTTCCATACACAGATTGACGGTCCTTGCGTTTGCGCGGGTCCGATGAATCACGCCTTTCGGAATGAGCAGCGTATCCTTCGGCTGCAGCACCTCTGTGCCGCAGTCCTTAAAGTCGATGAGAAGCTCCCCCTCCAATACGATAAACAGCTCATCTGAATCGGGGTGGAAATGCCACATGTACTCGCCCTCCAAGACCGCAATCCGCAAGCAGTGGTCGTTCACCTCCGAAACGATGGAATTGGCATATTTTTCCTCAATCCCCTTCGTCAAAGAGGAAAAATTCATTTTGTTCATCTGTTTCACCTTTCGAATTTGACATTCTTTTCAACTTATTTTACCATTTGACTTTTGTGCATTCGCCTTTTAAAGTGTTGAATATTGATGAAAAAAGGAGTTTATCGAATGATGCAAACACAAAACGGAAAAGCCTACGGGCTTTTGCCGCTCTTCTTATTTGTCTGTTTATTCGTAGGATCAGGGCTTATCACCGGCGATTTCTACAGCCTGCCGATCGTTTGCGCCGCCCTGATCGCAGCGGTTTTTTCACTCGCGATGAACCGAAAAGAGACGCTGAACCAAAAGATGGAGCGGTTCGCAAAAGGGGCGGGGCACCCCGATATTATGATCATGATTATGATCTTCATTTTAGCCGGGGCTTTTTCTTCGGCGACGAAAGCGATGGGAGCGGTCGATTCGACCGTGCATCTGGCGCTGTCTTTCATTCCTGGGCAGTTCATGGTCGCGGGTCTGTTTGTCATCGCCGCTTTCATTTCGATTTCCCTGGGGACTTCGATGGGAACGATAGCGGCTCTTGCTCCGATCGGCGCAGGGATAAGCGGAGAAATCGGGATTTCCGCCTCGCTCACGGCGGCTGCTGTCGTCGGGGGAGCGATGTTCGGCGATAACTTGTCCTTTATATCTGACACGACAATCGCGGCAGTCCGCACGCAAAAAACGAAAATGACCGACAAGTTCAAAACGAATTTTCTGATCATCCTGCCCGCCGCCGTTATCACGATTATCCTATTTATGATCTTCACTTCGGGAGGCCATCCCGGGGTTCAGTCAGAATCATACAGCTTGGTGAAGGTGCTTCCGTATCTCTGTGTGCTGATTTTTGCGCTTCTCGGGTTTAACGTGATGGCCGTCATCCTCGCCGGAATCGTTTTGGCCGGAATCATCGGAATCGCCGACGGCAGCCTGACCGTACACACCTATTTGACAGCCGTCACCGAAGGAATCAGCGGCATGTCCGAGCTGATTATCTTATCCCTTTTGATCGGCGGAATGGCGGAAATGATGAAGCGAAACGGCGGAATCGCCTTCCTGCTTGGCTTCGTGTCCCGCCGGATTCGGTCGAAAAAAGGCGCGGAAGCCGGAATTGCCGGGATTGTCAGCGCCACAAACCTGGCCACGGCCAACAACACGATCGCAATTATCACATCCGGTCCTCTTGCCAAAGATTTGTCAGATCAATACGGTATTGATCGTCGTAAGTCGGCGAGCATCCTTGATATTTTCTCATGTGCGGTTCAAGGGCTGATTCCGTATGGCGCCCAGCTCTTGTCAGCGGCGCAGATTGCGAAAATATCGCCGATCAGCGTCCTTCCTTATTCCTATTATCCGATTTTAATCGGCGTTTGCGGGATCTGTGCGATTATATTCGGTTTACCAAGATTTACGGAACGGAAAAGCTGACGAGCATAAGCCCTCAAGTATGAGGGCTTCATTTTTTTTCTTTGTATGTACCATCTTGATAGACTTTGTATAATCCAACTGTCCCGCTGCCGCCGTTTTTCCGTAATGACTTTGATGTTAATGCAACTGTATAGAAAGAACCATTGCCGTCCGTCTGCAAATCTCCCCCCATATCATCAAATACGATATCATCCTGGTTTTCCATTTTTAATTTACTTTTTAAGTGCTCAATTGCAGAACTTCCGGAAGTAATGTCAGTGCGATTGGATTGTGAGGAGCTCGATTTTTGATCATCTGAGTCCGTATCTCCGTTCTTTTTTGATGATGCCGGCGATTTCTGATCGCCGCTGCCGTTTGCTGATGATGTTGAGGAGCTTTGATCATCGCTGTTTGTTATTGTCTGATGATCCCCCGAATTTGAATCGCCTGTTGAAGCATTCTGTTTTTGATCGGTATTAGAAGAATTTGTTTCAGAAGAATTTGTTTTAGCACCTGTATGTTCTGATGATGTCGAAGTCGCCGAATGACTGCTGCATCCCGCTGCCATGACCAAAAACACAGCCGGCAAAGCGAAAGACACGATTTTTTTCACAAATTTCCCCTCCTTCCCCTTATCATTTTATAACCCGGCTGTCATATAGGGCAATCGGAATAAACATGAATATAAAAAACCCGCGAAGAATGATCTGCACCCTGTCA
>NZ_JBALMR010000080.1:0-12322 GCF_036963165.1 Bacillus sp. JJ675
ACAGGGTGCAGATCATTCTCGCCGGTTTATTTTCTTGTCTATTTGCTCATGTCATTAGCATCAAACTTTTTGATTTTTTATTTAATGAGTGAGCCATTCCATCCACCTTTATATACCAGACCAGAAATTTATTGGTATGGCACGGTTTCCGGGATTGTATATTGGTTCTGGGATTCGATATGTGCACAGAAAAAAAGCATTAAATAAAGTGTTCTCACAAAGCCGCAAATGTTCGTTTCTTTTAATAAATCAGCACTTGCATCAACAGTTCCTTTTCGCCAAAATATAAGGTGTCCCCGCCCGGCGGCAAGATTTCAGCCGTTTGTATTTATGCTGCAAGAAACATTATCCCGAATAATCGTTCCAATAACCGTCTAAAAAGGAGTTTTACAAAATGATGATGATTTTAATGCTGGCCGGTATTTTGTCTGGAATGGCCATTCCTGTTCAAACCTCCATTAATTCACGACTGGGCATGAAAATCGGGTCTCCTTACGGGGCAGCAGCTATTTCTTTTTTTGTCGGGACGTTGATCCTGCTCATTGCTGCCTTGCTGACAGAGCACCGTTTTTTATCTATTTTTGGGCTTCTCCCTTCCCTTCCATGGTGGATAGTCATCGGAGGCGGGTGCTTAGGTGTATTTTATTTAACATCAAATATTCTATTGCTTCCGCGCCTTGGATCAGCGCTGACAGTTGTCGTCACCCTTCTCGGGCAGATGATAATGGCGATCGCCATCGATCACTTCGGATGGTTTCATGTTCCCGTTCATGAATTAAACCTCCCTAGAATGATCGGCATTTTATTCATTATATTCGGGGTTTTCATCATCAAAAAATATTAAATAACAAGGGAGTTCATCATCAATGAAAAACAAATCCATATACATATTTCTTTACATGCTGCTTGGCCTCTTCGCCGGAATGGCATCGCCGATTCAAACATCCATCAATTCAGAGCTGAGGATTGCACTCCATTCGCCATTTATCGCCTCCCTTGTTTCTTTTTTGGTGGGATTGATCGTTCTTCTTTTTCTTACATCACTCATCGAACATCGCCGGTTATTTCATTCAAACCATTTAGAAACAGCAAAAAACTTTATCACAGGCAACCCTTGGTGGCTTTGGACAGGCGGAATACTTGGGGTCATCTTCATCACGTCCAATATTTTGCTTCTGCCGATTGTCGGAGCATCCCTTACTGTTGTTTTGGCTTTAAGCGGCCAAATGATCATCGCCCTTATCATCGATCATTTTGGATGGTTCGGGATCGCTAAACACCGCTTGAATGTACAGCGCATTCTTGGAATTGTACTCATGATCGCGGGAATTATGATCATTCAGCATTTTTGATGCCAATTTGTATAGCCGGAAAATTAAAAAGGAGTGGAGACTAAATAAAACCGTAGATGTGAAAAGATTTTTCGAAGAAAATGGATGAAGCAGCGCCAAGAAGGTTTTTATAAAAGGAAAAGACAGGGATACTGACAGGCGACTGTTCAGACAGGGTCTTCCGCGCTCTGCCCGCCGATTTGGGTTAAAACCGCAAATTCGTCTCAGGGCCAAAAAATTTGCTGAAAAAATAAAAGGATCTGCCCTTTTTCTCCCCGTCATTTAGACGGACGCTATTTTAGTTGACATAACATTTTTATAATAAATTGTTTGAAGACAAATAAAAAAGCCATTTTATTCAAAATGACTTAGGGTGCTGCAATTGCCGTATGCAAGTAAGAAAGTTTTAAACCACACTCCTCAAAGTGGGTGTCTGCAGAAACTTTCCTGCCGTCCTTTCAAAGAAGGCTTGGCATTCCAGGTTCGATATAAAACTCCCTATTACAGCTTAAAGGTTAAAACTTAATTATCATTACGTACAATGCAGCGTATTTGTATTATATGATATTTGCACATCAAAATCAACCGTTGTCTTCGAGAAGGAAAAAGATGCAAATAAGCTGAATATTACCAAAATTCAGTTAATATATGACGGCTGTACAACCCTTCTGTACAAGTTTTTCATACACTATGGATGAGGTGATGTCATATGGTTAAAATTTTCATCGACCCGGGACACGGCGGTTCTGATGCAGGCGCGAGCGGAAATGGCTTGATCGAGAAAAATATAACATTGCAAATCGCCCTTGCGTTAAGAAACCTTTTGCTTGATGAATATCAAAATGTTTCTGTTCAGTTAAGCAGGACAAGCGACCAGACTGTCAGCCTGACGCAGCGGACGAACGCCGCAAACAATTGGGGCGCGGATTTTTATCTGTCGATCCATATTAATGCCGGCGGGGGCACTGGTTTTGAATCGTATATTTATCCGGGCGTCGGCGCACCTACGACCACTTACAGGGATAGGATTCATGAAGAGATAATAAAAGCCGTCGATTTCAGGGATCGCGGAAAAAAGACGGCCGATTTCCACGTTTTAAGAGAAACGGTGATGCCGGCATTGTTGACGGAAAACGGGTTTGTCGACAATGCCGATGACGCCGATAAGTTAAAATCATCAGCTTTTATTCAATCGATTGTCAGAGGGCATGCGAATGGACTGGCAAGAGCGTTTAACCTTACCAAAAAGGCTGAAGCTCTTTATAAAGTCCAAATTGGGGCCTTTAAGGAAAAAGCAAATGCGGATACCCTAGCCTCTCAAGCAGAAGCGAATGGGTTTGACGCCATCGTGATTTACAGGGAAAGCCTTTATAAAGTTCAAATCGGCGCTTTTTCGTCAAAGGAAAACGCTGAAGCGCTTGTTCAGAAAGCGAAAAGTGCCGGATTTGAGGCCTTTTTTTATCAGGAATAAAGAAAAAGCCTGCCTTCCTTCACAGGAAATGAACTGCACCCCAATTGTTAGACACCATCTAACAATCGGAGGTGCAGTTTTTTATGGCTAAATTTACAGCTGAGGAAAAAATACAAGCGGTCAAAAGGTATCTTGCGGGTAGGGAAGGGCATAAAACAATCGCCAGAGAGATCGGTGTTTCGTCAGGTGTGTTTCAGGTATGGATTCGCAAATACCATTACCATGGAGAAAGTGCGTTTCAAAAACTCTATACAACCTATTCTGTAGAAGATAAACTGAAGGTACTTCACTATATGATCGAAAATGGGACGTCGATCCGTGAAACAGCCGCTAATTTTCTCATATCCCCCTTCACCATATCGGTTGCAGCGAAGAAAAGGACGGTCGCGCATATTCCGGAAAAAACGGCCACAAGGCCCGATTGAATGACCTGACCTCTCTCCGGCGGTCCGTCTGCTGCCAAGCCGTACATTAGAAGGACGAGCCAAAACGGAAGGCTTGCGAGCGTCATGCCCAATACACGCTGATAGGCATCCAAACGGCCGGCGCAAACCTCCATCATTTTTCGGTTTCCCAGCGGATATGCAAAGGAAGCCAAAAGGACGGGAACGACGCAAAAAAGCATTTCTTGAAGCGAAAGCTGTGCAGCATGTTCCAGCTGCATGAGCGCAACTCCGGCCAAAATAATAAGCGACATCGACAGCCCCTTATAGGGGATTTTTCCTCTGATCTTTACAGGCCCTGACTGCGTCTGTACGATTTCGTAAAAAAGCGGCGCCATCAAGGACCCCGAAATGATCGTGATCTGCCATGTTCCGGCGATCAGCCAGCCCGGACCGTAAGCTGCGGCAACGCACAGCGGCGCATAAAATAAGCCAAATCCGACAGTGCTCCATATAAGCCAGACGAACGGCGCTTTTTTGATTTCTCGAAAAACGCCACTGATATTTCCCCTTGCCCAAACAATGACAAAAAGAAGCGGCGCCATCATGATGAAACGGAGGGAAGCGCTCCATACCCAGCTCCCTCCTTCCATTTCCATCGCCCTGTTGAGAACAAACGTAAAGGCAAAAAAGAAAGCGGCAAAAATGCCGAGCACGATCGGTTTCAAATTCCTACTCTCCCTCCGGATGTCCGGCCAGTCTTTCTCCAAGGCTCAGCCAGTTTTCTTCTGCAAGCCTGACGGCTGCATCGGTGTCTTTCCGCCTGCAAGCCTCGATAATCCGCTTGTGCTGTTCTATCGATTTCATACTGCTGACTGAAGAAAACTGTGACATTTCAAGCCGGTAAATTTTTGAGACGATTTTTTCGAGTGCACGGGTAATTTCAGGGTTTTCCGACGCATGTAAAAACACCCGGTGAAAAGAGTCGTCTGCTTCAATGGCTGCAACGATGTCCTCTTTTTCGATCGCATGCTGCAGACTTTTGTTGCAATCCTCCAATTCCTGCAGAGCGGCCTCTGTTAAGGAAGGGACCGAAAGCTTGACAGCCAAAGCGTGCAGAGCGGCCGTCACGGTAAAGGCATGCCTTGCTTCCTCGGCTTTTAGCGGCGCGACTCTTGTCGCCGATCCCGGAACGGCTTCCACAAGCCCTTCGTCTTCAAGCCGTTTAAGCGCTTCTCTGACAGGCGTGCGGCTGATTCCGAATTGCGCTGCAAGCTCTTGATCATGAAGGCGTTCCCCCGGCTTCAGCTCAAGTTGGACGATTGCACGCTTTAGCGTTTGGTATACTTCTTCACGAAACGACATTCGTTTAAGCGGTTTAATGTTATGCTTCATCATAAAACCAATATATCGCATTTTGGTTTTATGATCAAACAAAAAAAGATTCGGCTCATAAGGCCGAACCTCTTTCTCATTTATACTAAAATGTCGACGACAAACTGTGACCATGTTTCAAGCCGATCGTACACGCTTTTTTCTTTCAGATCGGCGGCTTTCATCCACCGTCCTGCAATCTGGTCTTTTTCTTTTACTTCAACGCGGGCGCCGGGTTTCAGCTCAAGTGCGGAGAGAATGCCGATATGGACTTTGCCGACGCTGTTTTCATCATCATTAATCAGTCCGAGCGTTATCACGTTCCCTTTATCGGATTCATCGATCAACAGTTCTTCATCAAGCACCCTGTCTGTGTTTAATTTTAAAACATCCGCAAAGCCGAGGCCTTCCGCAGCGTTCATATGGCCGCCGAAACCGAGCGAAAGCCTGTTGTGAAGCCGGGCTTCGCCGCCTCCTTCAAGCCGATCATATACGAAAATTTCATCTTCCCTTTTGATAACGACATACGGAATCGGCTGTTTATAAGAAGGGTTTTCTTCCGCGTCTCCCCTTCTCATTTCGCTGAAGTTCCGTTCGATATGCGCCATGATTTGCCGGATTGATTCCTTGTCGCTATTCACGCCTTGGAATGTCAGCGTTTCATTTGCAAATACGTCTTCCCGCGGTGCCACGAGAATCATTTCATCCATTTTTCCCATCGTAACCGTGTTCCTCCAATCAAGATAAAAGAGCAGAACAAGTTCTGCTCTTCATTTACGTGCCGGCCCTTCCTGCGGGGAGCCGGCGTCTTAGGCGCTTGCAGCCCAGACTAAGTTTACTATTCGTCAAAATAAAAATCGTCGTCCTTCAAAGGTTCAACGGTTGCTTTTTTGTACCCGTTTCCTTTCATTGAGAAGAAGTCGTGTGATTTTGTTTTCGTATTTAATCCGTTCAATACGATCGGGTTGATCTCTTCCTCTTCAAAATAAGCATCAAAACCGAGGTTCATCAGCGCTTTGTTTGCATTGTAGCGGATGAATTTTTTCACGTCGTGCGAAAGGCCGACTTGATCGTACAAATCTTCGGTATACTCAAGCTCGTTTTCATAAAGCTCGTTTAATAGGTCGATCGAAAACTCATATAATTCTTTTTGCTTTTCAGGCGTCTGCTGATTGTAAATTTCCTGGGCGAGCAAACCGACATAGACGCCGTGGATCGCTTCATCGCGCAAGATCAGGTTGATGATTTCGCCGCTTTGCATAAGCTTGCCTTGTCCGTAAAAATAAAGCGGGTAGTAAAAGCCGCTGTAAAACAGGAAGCTTTCCAGATAGACGGAGGCAACCATCGCTTTAAACAGCGATATTTTGTCGCCTTGTCTGATTTTTTCGTACAGCCCGACGATGATCTGCGCTTTTTTCTGCAAGTATTTATTTTGTTTGACCCATTCAAAGACTTCATTGATTGTCTCCGTCGGTGCAAGGGTCATGAAAATGTTCGAATAGGATTTGGCGTGAACCGCGTTTTCCATCATGGCCATGAAGTTCAGCACCGCTTTGCGCTGGTGTCCTTCGACATGCTCTGCGACAAGCGGCATTCCCGTGTTTCCCTGCTCCGTATCCAGAAGCGTCAGCCCCGCGAGCACTTTCATGTATGTATCCTGCTCGTTTTGGCCCAAGTACTTCCATGTGAGGAGATCGCCGTTTAGGGCGATTTCCTCCGGAAGCCAGAACTGTTTTACATTTTGGTTGTAAAACATCTGGGTAAAATCGTCTTCATGCTTCGACCAGTTTGCTGCGTCATATATTTTCGTCACTTTCTCATACTCTCCTTTAATCAAACGACACAAGAAAGGCAGCTTTCTTGCCCTGTATCCTTCGTTCTTGCATAGTAAAGTGTTTTGATGCCTTTGTGATGGGCATAAAGATCGATCCGGTTCAGATCGCGTGTCGTCATGGTATCTTTCAGGAACAATGTAAAGCTTATGCCTTGGTCCACGTGTTGCTGGATCGTCGCAATCATGTCCACAACCTTAAACATATCCATATCGTACGCTTCTTTGTAGTAGAACCAGTTGTTCGGCGCAAGTCCAGGCATTGGATAGTATGTTTTCGAATTGCCGTACGTCCTTTCTTCAATCCGCTCCATAATCGGCATCACGGACGCTGTGCTTGACTGCACGTATGAAATGGAGCCGGTCGGCGCGATGCACAGTCTGTAGCTGTGGTACAAGCCGTGCTCTGCAACAAATTCCTTCAGCCGTTTCCAGTCTTCTTTCGTCGGGATGTGCATGCCTTCAAACAGCTTGGCAATTTTCTCGAATCTAGGCGTGAAGTCCTGCGTGATATACTTCTCGAAGTATTCTCCCGTCGCGTATGCGGAACCTTCATATTGATGGAACGTCTCCCCTTTTTGCTTGGCGATCTCTGCCGAACGTTCAATAGAGTAGAAGTTCATCATCATAAAGAAGGTGTTCGCAAAATCTCTCGCTTCTTCGCTCTCATAGGCGATGCCGTTCTGCGCCAAATATCCGTGAAGGTTCATCGCACCGAGGCCGATGGATTTCATCGCTTTGTTCGCTTTGCGGACAGCCGGAGCATTCGTGATATTCGTCGTTTCTGAGACGTGCGTCAATGAATCGGTCGCAAGCTTGACCGTTTGTTCAAGCGATTTGTTTTTCATGACATTCAGGATGTTTAACGATCCCAGGTTGCAGGAGATATCCAGACCAATTTCGTCTTCTTGGCCGTAATCGGTGTAAGACGAAACTTGGGAAGCCTGAAGCACTTCCGAACAAAGGTTGGAGAATTTAACCTTTGACAGATGGTTATTCGCGTGAACTTTGTTGACGTTATCCTGGAACATGATGTACGGATACCCGGATTCCGATCTTAAAATCGCCAGCTTTTCCAGCATTTTGCGCGGGTTTATTTTTTCCTTTTTGACCCTCGGGTCTTCCACTAAACGGTCGTACATCTCGTTCATGTCCATTTCGTCCAAATGCTCGCCGTACGCTTTATAGACGGTGTGCGGATAGAAGACGTAAGCTGCTTTATCCTCTCTCGCCAGCTCGATGAATTTATCGGGAATGACGACGCCGATGGATAATGTTTTCACCCTGACATCCTCGTCTGCCGAAATTTTCTTCGTATCAAGGAAATCGTTGATATCGCGGTGGAAAATGTTTAAGTATGCCGCTCCTGAACCTTGTCTCTGTCCCATTTGATCTGCATAGCGGAACGCGTTGTCGAGCAGCTTCATCACGCCGACAACCCCTTTTGTCGCATTTTCGACGTCTTTGATGGCTTCGCCTTTCGCACGCAATTTTGAAAGGTTGAGGGACACGCCTCCGCCAAGCTTGGAAAGCTGCATCGAAATATCCACGGCTCTGGAAATGTCGTTTAACGAATCGTTGACTTCAAGGAGGAAACAGCTGACAAGCTCGCCGCGGCGTTTGCGGCCGGCATTTAAGAACGTCGGCGTGCTCGGCTGATATTCCTGATTGATCATCATTCTGACGAACTCTTTCGCTTTCTCCTTATCGCCGTTTGCGAAGAATAAGGCGACAATGGAAATCCGGTCTTCATAGCGCTCCAGAATTTTTTTCTTATCGTTCGTTTTCAGCGCATAATCGTTGTAAAACTTAAAAGCGCTCATAAATGACGGGAATCTGAATTTTTTTGCGTATGCCTCTTTGAACACTTCTTTGATTTCTTCAAATGTGTACTGGCTTAAAAATTCTTCTTCATAATAATCATTTTTGATTAAGTAGTCGATTTTTTCTTTCAGATCATGGAAAAACACCGTATTTTGGTTGATATAATCAACAAAATAGCTATGTACCGCTTCTTTATCTTTATCAAATTGGAATTTCCCGTCTTTTTGAATCATGATCTCATTGTTTAACTGGATCCATTTTGGCACTTGATTTTCTGACAACTCTTTCTACCTCCTGAGTAAACAGTTCAACGTCTTTGGCCGTCCCGCTGAGTTCAAATTTGTGGAGAATCGGAACTTGATACTGTCTCGATATTTTTTCTGCGCTCCTCGCAAAATTATCTCCCCAATTTCTGTTTCCGCTCGCCGCAACCCCGAGTAAGAGATGGGCGTTTTTTTCAAGAAACATCTCAGTTGTTTTCGGAACTTCTCCAAACCCTGTCGTGTACGTGATCAAAATAAACGGCTCGTCTAAATACTCGTCTGCGCTGACTTTCCGTTTATTCCGAAACGGCGTTTTATCTACAAAGCGCTGAACATTCCCCGTCTTTGAATCAAATACGATTTGAATCATCATTATCACGACCTATTAAAATTGTTCCCGAGTCTCTCAACTCGCCTTACACAATATATAGTATACTATCATTCAGAAAAACACAATATATTGATACGCAAGTCGAGAAAGTTCACAATTTGCTCCAAGCTGAGGAGCCACAGGCCAAAGAAATATGAGTAGAATGAGAGCTGACGCTCACCCTACTCATCAAACCGAAATCTATCATAACACGAAAAAAATTGAGTTAGTAGACTAGACTTTTTCACTTATTTTTTGTAAGCGTCGCAACACTTGTTCTCGCATACTTCTTTAATATCGGCTTCGATTCCGAGTTCTTCAAGCACGGATTTAACGGCCGTCAGGATGGATGCCTCGCGGATCAGCTCTTTTCCGTTTACAAGAATGCTTGTGCCGTATTCGTAGCAGGACTCGTCTTCACACGTTTCTTCCCAATGGTTGATGACAATTTTAGGTTTCATTGTACGCTCATTCCTTTGCATTTAAAAACTTATGTGTTAACCAATACCTAGTTTATCGATTCGCGGCTGCTTTGTAAATTTGTATGCATCGCGCCGCCCGGACATAAAAAAGACCATGCAGGGGGCATGGTCTTTCGAAGCCGCGAATCCTTATTCGAGTTCAAGCTGGACGTTTTTTTGCGGTGCAAATGTTGAAATGGCATGCTTGTATATGAGCTGCTGCTTTCCTTCTGTCTCAAGCAATACTGTGAAATTGTCAAATCCTTTTACCTGTCCGCGCAGTTGAAATCCATTGAGTAAAAAGACCGTGACAAATGTATTTTCTTTACGGATCTGATTCAAAAACTGATCTTGAATATTTATCGATTTCATATTCTGGTCCTCCTTGTTTCTCTATAACATATTGTTTCGATTAAAGTTCGAGCTTTCCTGCTATATAAGCGAAAATTTCCTGTTTTTTCTGCTCAATTTTGACAGGGGGCGTCATATCAAACCAGGCGACGTCCATTTTGTTCCTGAACCACGTCAGCTGCCGTTTGGCATAGCGTCTTGAGTTTCGCTTTAAAGTCTCAACTGCAGCCTCAAGCGGCTCCCTGCCCTCAAGATATGCATAAAGCTCTTTGTAGCCGATCGCCTGAACAGACTGGCAGTCTCTGACCTTTTCATCATAGAGCTGCTTCACTTCTTCCAAAAGCCCATCGTCCATCATCTGGTCGACCCGCCTGTTAATTCTGTCGTAAAGCGCTTCGCGGTCCATCGTTAACCCGATGAGGGCCGCATTGTACAAAGGTTCTCTTTTCTGTCCTTCCATATGTTCAGTCATCGTTTTTCCGGAGGTATGTAGAATTTCTAGCGCTCTGATGACCCTGCGCGTGTTGTTTGGGTGAATCGCTTTCGCCGATTCCGGGTCGCGCTCTGACAGCAGGCCGTGCACATAATCTGATCCTTTTTGTGACGCGATATTCTCCATTTCCGCCCGGAAAGCGGGATCGCTTGCTTCATCCGTAAATGAATAGTCATAAAGCACAGATTGAATGTACAGCCCGGTTCCGCCTACGATCATCGGCAGCTTCCCGCGGCTTTCGATTTCAGCCATTTTCTCCCTGACCAGCTCCTGATATTCAGCAACGGAAAAAGATTCGGTCGGTTCCTTGATATCAAGAAGATGATGTGGGATTCCATTCATTTCCTCTTCTTTGATTTTTGCTGTGCCGATGTCCATTCTTTTATAAATCTGCATCGAATCGCCGCTGATAATCTCCGCGTTTAAACTTCCGGCCAGCATCACGCTTAACTGCGTCTTGCCGACAGCGGTCGGTCCGATCAAAACGATAACCGGCGGTTTCCTTTTATTCACTAATGATCACTCTCTTTAAGCAAGCTGCTCCCATTATACCATTTAACACACAAAAACACCTATTTCATTTTACCCGTTTTTGCCCCATGGAAAACATTCCCTCCATTTCCTTACCAGCCGAGCGGCTCATTTCCGACCACTTCTCTCGTCATCCCTTTATATGCATGTCTGTGCGTCTTCCTGCGGCGTCCTTCACCGACATAAACGACGCCTCCGTATCTGATCGGGAGAGCTGTGCTGTAAGCCAAATAAGTAGTGTCTTCGATATCATGGTAGTGCGTACCGTCCGCTCTCGGTATGGCAGGCCCCGTAATCGCGTAGTATCTATGATAGTGTCCTCTCTCAAAGGACGTAATCCCTGAATAAAAATGGACATGACAATCTGTATTGCTTCCGTTTGCCGGCTGTGTAAACCCCTCAATCAAATGAATATGGCCTTCGGCTTCAGACGTTCTCGCCCTGTATGCATGGGCATGCGCAGGGGCCTTCGACCAGTCTGACTGATATAATCCCATTTCTTTCTCCCCTTTTCGGGCTGATTCATTAAAAATCGGGCATTGCATAAACGCCTGCCCAAGCAAAAACAACCGGGCGGAATACATTGATGGTAGTCAGATATCATTTTATTATTGGAGGGACTTTTTTATGAATCATTTCGGATTTGATCATTTGGAGGATGAGCGAATCATCGGCAGACCGTTTTTTGGGAGACCGTTTTTCGGGAGGCCGTTCTTCGGCAGGCCGTTTTTCGGACCGGGACCGTTTTTCGGCGGATTTTTAGGCGGTCTGACAGCAGGAGCGCTCCTCGGCCCCGGTTTCGGATATGGATATCCTTACGGACCGTATCCTTACTATTGGTAATCAAAAAAGGTCCCTGGACGGGGCCTTTTTACCTTGACTTGGAACTTTCGGATCATTTATGATGAACTTTGCCTGCCGTACATCATTGCGGGGGGATTTTTTTATGTCTAAAAATCCTTCGCCGCAATGGACAAGCGTTTTCGCTCGGCGAGGTGGGGAAAATGTTAAAAACGTTTGAATTGACGCTTTCAAAAAAAAAGCTCTCAGATGAGCACATCCGCCGAATCTCGTGAAGGGGGATTTTTTAATGATCACAGGCTATCTGTTTCTACTAGTCGCGATATTGTCCGAAGCGGCAGCCGCCGCAATGCTGAAAGTCTCTGACGGATTTAAGCGATGGCAGCCGGGGGTGCTCGTTGTGATCGGATATGCACTGGCCTTCTACATGATGTCGCTGACATTAACATCCATTCCGCTCAGCCTTTCATATGCGACATGGAGCGGCGCGGGCACAGTGCTTACGACCGTCATCGGCGTCCTGTGGTTTCAAGAAAAATTGAACCGCCGGGCGATGCTTGGCATCGTCTGCCTTGTTGCGGGTGTTGTGCTGATCAATTTGTCGTAAGGAGGGATTAGATGAAAGGAATTCTATTTTTAGCGGCGGCCATTCTTTCAGAAGTATTCGGAAGCACGATGCTGAAGCTTTCGGAAGGTTTCAGCGCCCCCGTTCCTGCAATCGGCGTCGTGATCGGGTTTGCTTCTTCTTTTACATTTCTCAGCTTTTCTCTAAAAACGCTCGCCCTGTCATCGGCATATGCCACATGGGCAGGCATATCAATGTGATCTGCACCCTGTC
>NZ_JBALMR010000081.1:0-1506 GCF_036963165.1 Bacillus sp. JJ675
GTTTTGGAGCGGAGTGTGATCGGTTTATGTGACGTTGTGTGACCGGAGTGTGATGCTGGTGTGACGTCACTGTGACGTTTTTTATCTATAATATAGGCGAAAATTAATGCTAGTGTGATGTAGACGTACGATTAAGTGCGTCTATTTTTTGTCTAAAACGATGTCCGATCCGAAAAGTTTATACGCAACTAATAGTGAACGCAGAAAAACGTGTGCCATTCCGAAAGTGACTCCGCATCTATTTATGACAGCAAAATTTTAAAAACGGTGTCCATTTCGGAAAGTTATTACGCATCTATTATTGAGTGCGGAAAAATTTTCGATATTGATGTCCCAAAAAAGAGCACGCTTGTGGGGTTATATGAATGAAGGCGGAAAAATTTCCGAATTTATTGTGCGGTTTTGAAAAGTCGTGGGTATTATCTTATGAGGAGGTGGCCGGATGGGTGCCGTAAGCAAACGTAATTTTTGCGGATATGCAGCAGAAAGTATTGTCCGTGCTGATTTGGCGAAGAAGGGAATCGTTAGCCTTAGTCCGGACATACCGTGGGTCCATTACGATATCGTTGCGGATGTAGACGGAGTATTTACGAAAATTCAAGTCAAAACGAATATGGAACACGATGGATATCGGATGAAGATCGATAACCGAAAATCTAACGGAGCAAGCCGTCCATATACGAAGAAGGATTACGACATACTTGCGATCGTGGATTTAGAGAATCGCCGAGTTGCGTACCTTCCTTACGATGTGTGGCAAGGGAAGTCGCAAATTTCGATTATGCTTCGAGAGGTGATCGATATGAACGGGTACGGAGGAAGCAAACAGCCGTTATACTTTTCGGATTACTTAGAATTTCCGGAGATCATGACGAAAGAGATTGCGGGGTGATTAAACGAATGACAAACGAACATCAACGACTTGTCTCAGTCGAATCGCAGTCCGAATATAATCTGACGTCCGGCAAGTCCGAAACGCGTATCTTCGTTAAAATGTACGTCGATGCCGTTAAGAAAGGACTAATCGCGGACATCGGAGCCGATCGTTGGCAGACGTTATGCGTCCTCTCGTCGTTCATGAACGAAAAGGGCGAATGTTACCCGACGCAGGATCAGATCGCTAAGGCGCTGAATGTGCGAAGAGAGGCCGCAAACAAACGTATTAAGGCTCTTTGTGATTATCGTTGGCAAGGGCGTCCGCTAGTCGTAAAGCAGAAGACGAGAGACCCGAAAACGCAGCGATGGGAAAACACGCGATACACGATCATGCCGATCAGCCAGCTTGCGATTTTTGACGGAAGTTCAGAGGAATTACCGGAGCCACGTGACGAGTAACCACACATGGCTGATCCATATATGGCTAGACAGCACACTAACAAGAACCATCTTTTAACTAGAGCCATTAATAACTAGATAAATAATAGCGCTCATATACATTCGCGCGGATATTCTTAATAAAAGATATATCGCGATAAATGAATATCTGCAAGAGTGAGCGAAAGCGAA
>NZ_JBALMR010000081.1:1588-6929 GCF_036963165.1 Bacillus sp. JJ675
AATTAAAGTCGTCCATCGAATTTTTACTCGACAATATGGAGCTAGTCGCCCGCCAAGTCGAACTAAACGCGGTTCTGATGCGAAAAGGAAAAGACGCCCTTATCCGCGCAGGCTTCACCGAAGACCAGGCGCTTGAAATTATCAAAGCGAGAGGAGCGATGTTGTAATGACGATTGAAATCCCGATTTCCCCCGATTACAAACTCACGTCAGACGAACGCAATATCATCGTAAATGAACGCTATTTCACCGATCCAACGAAAGCGCCGAACTGGCCGAAGCGGCTCGCCGAAAATCCCGACTTAGATCCGTCACCAATCGCACGTTGGCGAGAGATCGCGTACCTCCCATCGGTTGATCGCGCAATCGAGTTCGTCATGGATCGGCGGATAAAATTATCCGACGCCAAAACGCTCGAAGAACTCACACGAATTATACACGAATTTCGCGGGGAATTAGCGGCTTTGTTGACAGTCGAGGGTAATCGTAAGGGCTGACGTTGGAAGGGCAAAAATACACGGAATGGAGGCGTTAAAATGATCGTTCCAAAATTCGATAGAGATCGCATTATCCAAGGCGCAAAGGAACTCGGAATTGAGGTACGGGAGGTTGCTCCGGGAGAGGGCGGCGTGTTTATTCAGGAGGAAGACGGATCAGAGCGGAGGCTGACGACGTTCGATCTGTTTCCGGAAGNNGCCGGATTGATTGCGGAAAACGAGCGGTTGAAGGAAGAAAACGAGCGCTGGGCAAGAGAACTCGCGGCTATTCGCGATATGCTGCCGAAAGATTACGGATTCGAGGAAGGCACACTCGAATATGCGGTAGCTTATCCGGAGGGCGTAAGAGACCTCGTAAAGCAAACGGTCGAGCGGATGAAGGCTTCCGATGAATTCCACAAATATCTATACGAAGAATGCGACGAATACAACGTTAAACTTATTAAAATGCTCGCGGATTGCTTGCCAGCTTTGGACGAAAGTAAGACGGACTATACGGAATTATCAAAAGAGATCCGGGAGATATACGAGGCATTCTCAGTATAAGGAGGACGAATAGATGAGCGAAATTAAAAAGCCGGCGATTACGGAGGAGCAGGCGTATGCGCTACTTGGGCTATACGTAGAGAGATGGTCGAAGGAGGACGTTCTGGAATACCATGTAACGCGTGAGTGGACGGACCGATTTAGTCCGTTAAATGATCTAGACACCGTGACGATCGCGGCCGCATTAATCAACGGATATGAAGTCGAAAAGACACCGGAGGAGAAGGTGCGGGAGTATTACGAAGAGCTTATACGCGATAAACGAGTCGCCTTTGATTACGAAGAGCAACTGAGCTATGAGAATATGTCGCACGCAGTTCGTGAAACGTTAAATTGTCTCGGAATCAAAATCGAAGGGGTGAATGCGTGATGAGACCGACATCGATCGAACTTAATACGTCAATGAGAAAACTTAGGCTCGGCGTATCCGAAGAACTATACCCGCACGTACACACGCTTATTCGCGAAATTGAAGCCTTGCGCAAGATTAACGAAATGGGTGACGAAGATGACGACGACAGATAAACCGGTATCCAAATGGAATACGCGCGACTTCCAGGCGTATTTAAAGGCGGAGCATGAACGGCTGTACGGCGTCCCTTACGTTCCGATGCCTACTCGCGAACCATGGAAGGCCGAAGCGGGAATGCTCGGGCGCTGGGTCGGAACGAAGCGGAAGCCGGGCGAATACGGGCCGGAAGTAACGAAGCGATTCATCGATCTATGCTTTGCGGAATACAGGCCGACGGCAGATTGGCCGGGCGTCAGCTTCGGATTTATGCAGAAGTGGATGGGACGGAATTTGCAACGGGCAGTAGCGGAAATCAAAGCCGAAGCAGTGGCGCAACAAAGGCGGGAGCAGCAGGTGGAAATCGGCGACGACTTTTATTAAACGGAGGGATTGCGAGATGACTGAAACGAAAAAGTATGTGCGGATTTTGAAGGCGCCAAATAAATCTAGTTGGTATGCGAATAAAATCGGTCAGGTGTTTGAAGTTGATCGCGAAGGATACACATATTTAATACGAAAAGGACCGCACCACCTGACGGCAGTTCGAAAAGAAGACGCCGAACTCATCGTCACAGAAAAGCGACCAGCCAAGGTTGGCGATAAAGTTTTAATCCTCGACGATTTCAACGAACCAAGGTACATGCTTCACGATGTTGTTCCGGTTATAGGCGGTGTCGATGAACACGGCGTTGCAGTGCGAAAGTCGGGAGAATGGCCAATATATTTAAACAACGAGCAATACGAAGTTATCGTCAATAACGAAGTTAAAAACGAGGAGGCTGACGGAATGAAAATTGATTTGGACGCAATGGGATACGATGAGCTAATCGCACATGGAGAAGCTGTTTTGACGGCGATCCAGCTTCGTTCATATAACGAAGGATATAAACAAGGAAAGTTCGATGCGGACATGGATACGACATATATGCGGCCGCAGGAAAAGAGCGCACAAGAACGCCGGGATGAAATCGTTGAGCAGGCGAAGGCGGACGTTGAACGCCTCAGGATGACTAATAGAATGTTACAGACTTTCGATATAACGTTCGATATCAACCGTGAAAATCGATCTGTAGAGGCGGTCGCAAAGAAACCGTTTAGCAGGACTGCGTTTTATGGAACGGCAGTATGCGCACCAGACGACTGCTTCAACGAGCATATCGGCAAAGCTATCGCTCTCAATCGTGCACTTGGTATCGAAGTGCCTGACGAATATCTTAACGCGCCGCAGCCGACTGAGGTTCGTGTGGGGGATGTTGTCGGTTGTTTCGAAATTAATGAGGTCGCGGATTATTACGGAAAAATCGTGGATGTAAACGAGGATAAGGTTTTTTATGAGGATGGAGGATTCGATTATTTACCTACAGTAACAGAAGGAATTGATGAATGCGGAGAAGAATCGTTTTTAAAAATCATCGACGACAGCCGGACGGAGGTGGGCGAATGAAAATCGGACATTGGACGTTTGGCACACCGGAATACGTAGAGGCTACGAAATTGGCCGAAAGACAGGGACATACGGATGAGTTAATCGATAAAATCGAAGCTTTGACGGAAGAGCTCCATTCTAGCGACTATTACATTGGTTCTTATGAGCAACGAAGAAGGGTCACTTTAATAACGCATTTGCTTGCGGAATTGGTCTAACGAAAGGAGTGAACGCCATTGACTAACGAAAGAAACTGCGTCCTGGCTAACGGATGCAAAGCGGCCGGCACGTCCGCCTGTACTCGCCAATGCCCGCACTTCATCGCACTACACGGCGCATCGGGCAACGGCGGCCGGTCTGCGGCGGCAGGCTTACCGCGTGACTACCGGCTTACCACGCTCGCCAATTCGCCAGCCAGAGCGGGGCAGCCAGCGATATATAAATCGATGGAGAACTACGTCAAGACTTTCGAGCGTCAGTTTGAGCAAACGGAAGGCTATATCGAACCGGCTGACCGTATCAAGTCGTTGTATCTCTACAGCGCGAACTCCGGCACCGGCAAGACGACGACATCGGCGGCGCTCCTTAACGAATGGTTGCGCGTCCATTACAGCGGCTCGTTAAAACGCGGGCAGCAACCATTGCAGCGACCGGCCTATTTCCTCGATGTGAACGAATGGCAGACGGAATTCAACCTCGCAACCATGACGAACGACGAGGATGGCTTGACGGAGTTCAAACGAAAGATGACGCTGGCGATGTCGACTCCCTTTGCGGTGCTGGATGACGTTGGAGTGCGGGATTGTACGCCGGCATTTCGCGGCTATCTTCACGCAATAGTTAACGCAAGAGTAACGGACCAGTTGCCGACGATTTATACGAGTAACATCGCGATCGAACGGCTGCCGGATGTGTTCGGAGAGCAGCGACTGACGGATCGGATTCGAGATCTATGTCGCGTGATCGAGTTCGAAGGAGAATCGAAAAGGGGGCTACGGAGATGAACTTCTTCAGACGAAAGCGAATGCAGTCGCAATGTTTCCATGAGTGGAGAGTGCGGGATTTTTGTATAGAGTACGACTATAGTGGTGTACGTCCTGATCCTATCGAATTCTATGAAATCGGTTGTCAAAAGTGCGGAAAAAGTCGCCACATCGATCAATATCAATTTTCGCGAATGTGTAGTACCGGTATGATCGCGAGGGATTCCGAATGAAAACGGACATTACTTTCGGAGACCTGGTCGCAGTAGACGGATACCCTGACCGTATTTTCTACGTTGATGCGCGGCGTAAAGTCGAAGAGGAGGACGATATTGGTGCCTCCAATTACGTCGAGTTCGATCTGACTGACGCAATCAATGGCGAATGTATTGTCGCGGATTCGAGTGACTTGCGGTTGGTCTGCCGCAAACAGTACGCCGAACGATTCCTTGACGATTTTGATTACGAAAACTATCCGGAGCCGGAGGGAACAGCGTTTCACTTTGCGGAGTTACCAAATGAAGATCTTGTAACTAAGATTCGCGAAGGAATCGAAAAGGCGTGGGGTGGCATGACGAAAAAGCAATCGAAAGAGAAAACGAAGAAAATCGATGAGTTAAACGATTACAAACGTTTGGAAGCGATGTACGGTGATGCGGAATATAAGGCGAAGCAGGACGAGGTAAAGGTGAAATTAAAGCGGGAGGTCGAGCGATGATGAACGAATTACAAAAAGTATTCAATTATCAAGATCAACAGGTGAGAACGGTCGTTAAGGATGGAGAACCTTGGTTCGTCGCAAAAGATGTCTGCGAGATTTTAGGGATTAAAAATGCCACCCAAGCAGTAGCGAAATTGGATGATGATGAACGGGCTATGTTCAACATAGGTCGTCAAGGTAACACAAATATTGTAAATGAAGCGGGTCTTTACACTTTGATTCTTGGTAGCCGCAAACCAGAAGCCAAACAGTTCAAAAGATGGATCACTCACGAAGTCATCCCGACAATCAGAAAAACGGGCGGCTATGTCGCGAATGACGATCTATTTATTCAAACGTATCTGCCGTTTGCAGACGACCAAACAAAACTTTTATTTAGCGCAACTTTAGAGACTGTACGCAAGCAAAACGAAGTAATTTCCGAAATGAAACCGAAAGCGGAGGAACACGATCGTTTTATCGCCGCGACAAACGTTCAGACGTTGGAGCAGGCAGCCAAATCGCTTGGTGTTGGGCGTAACAAATTAACGTCATTTTTACGGACAATCGGCGTATTTGTTCGGAAAGAAGGCTCGCCGGTTCCTTATCAGCGCTACATCAACGAAGGCTATTTTAAAGTTAAACAATCACCGTCTAGGTATTACGGAGTTAACTTTGT
>NZ_JBALMR010000082.1:0-13198 GCF_036963165.1 Bacillus sp. JJ675
TTTTCTCTACAAGCTGAGAGAAAGAGGCTTTTAAGCCTCTTTCTCTTTTTGCTTAAGAATAAATTCATGTAAAAATAATAATTTTTGAGGGAGTGATGTAAAAAACAGGAATAAACTATTTTGATAGTAAAGGAAAAATATGTTATATTATTAATTGTGGTTGGAGGTGATAATTTCCATTAGTCAATGATAAAATGGTCTGATTTGCAGCGAATCTAGTTTTTTATCAATTAAACTAAGAATGTGCGACCTCGGGACCGTTGCTGTGTTCGGGATAGTTTTTTGGATGTCAGCTTAGAGGTACATAAAATATTAGAATACGGAGGGATATCGAATGAAAAAAGCGATTTTAGGGTTGTCTTTGTCAGCAGCGCTATTGATTCCGTCTTCATTTGCCGCTGCATCAGAAAGCACTCAGCTGACAGAAGAACAGAAAGCGCTGCTTGAAGCAAAAACGGAATATGTGCAGTCGCTTCCCGAGCAAGTGAACATCCAGAGCGGCTTTTCCGCTTATGCGGGGAAAAGGCTGACGATTAAAAGGGGCAGTTTTCTGGCCTGGTCCAAAGATTATATCGAATGGTATTACAACGGCAAAAAAATTTCGAGCAGCAACGGCTCGCAGGATGTCGGCTACGTGTTTCCGAACATCGTGAAAGCGAAAGGGATTACAAGGTATTATAAGTCTTCAGGCCTTCATAAATGGAGAGCCAAAAAAACGCACAGCATCGGAACCGTCACGCCATGGGGGGACGTCGTGCTGACAAGCAACACCTATACGGACAGAAGATGGGTCAATAAAAAAGGAAAGTACGGTAACGATTAAATAGACGAATGAATACTACGCTGCCAAAAGACTATTTTGGAAATTTTGGCAGCGTAGTATAATTGAAAATGCTGACATCACATCCTGTATAGAGAAAGGATTATTGACATTGATCAAAATTAAAAATTTAACGAAAGCTTATGGCAGCAAGACGGTTTTCGACCGGCTCAATATGAATATCGAAAAACATAAAGTCAACTTCCTGATGGGGGAAAACGGCGCCGGAAAAACGACTTTGCTGAAATGCCTCCTCGGCCTCGAGCCTTTCAAAGGCGAAATCCTGTATGATGATAAACCTCTTGACGCCATCCGCCATAAAGTGCACGTCGTTTATGACGACTCTCCGTTTTATCTTAATCTGACGGGATATCAAAATATCAGCATCCTGCTGAACAAACGTGTCGGAAAAGAAGAGCTGGAACAGGCGGCAACGAAGTTTCTCGGCCATGCACTGCTGAAAAAGAAGGTGAAGACGTACTCCTACGGGCAAAGGAAAAAGCTCAGCTTCATCATCGCCGCCTTAAACAAACCAGAGTACTTGTTATTGGATGAAATATCCAACGGGCTCGATTACCGCTCGATGATGGAGCTTCAGGAGATCGTCAAAAGCTGGTCAAACGAGATGACTATTGTGGCTGCGGGCCACCAATTTGAATTTTATTCTTCAATCGTCGACCGGTTATTTGTGCTGAAAAACGGTTCGGCTTTGCATGTGGAATACTTTAAGACGAATGGAGCGGGATTGGGCGATGTTTATAAAGAATATTTATAGCATTTTACAGAAGGAGCTTGCTTACCAGTATCATGCAAAAGTATTTTTTATATTAGTCATTCCGCTGCTCATCGTTTCTTCAGGGATGATATATGTTCAATATAAAACTGCCGAAAGCAGCTACCGGCAGTTTTTGAAGACGGAATCGGAATATCGGGAACTCGGAATTGATGTGAAAAAAGCGTTGGATTCACCAGTTAACGTAACGGAAGGGACATTAAAGAGCGGAGATGGGGACGGGGAGATCGTCGAAAATATTTTAAGGTACGATTATGAGCAGCTCATCCTGTCCCTTCATCTTATACAGCCGAAACAATCGGTCGTTGCGGCTATGGAGTGGATGGGCTTTATTGCCTTGCCTTTGGCGTTCACCCTTTACGCCATTTATATTTCGACGTATGACAACAGATTCCGGACGGTGAAGGTGAAGGCGGCAAGATATGACTGGAAGATGGTTCTTCTCGCCAAACAATGTTCGGTCTACATCGTTATGCTTGTCACAACAGCGGCCGTTTTATGTTTGGCTTATTTGGCAGGTCTCTTCTTTTATGCATTGGCGGCAAGAACGATACCGGTCGATCAGTTCGCGGTTTCGGTTCCTTCTAAGAGCAGTATGTTGAGTCAATGGTTCGTCGTTTTGGCAGTGAGCTTTATTTTTGCAACGATCGGATTTTATTTGGGGATATTGTTCAGAAGCTTTATCACGCCGGCTTTGCTTTATATCATTTACACCCTGCTCGTTCCCGTTCTGGGCAAATTCGATTTGAAAAACCTGCTTGCCAATCTGGGGCATGCGGTGTTCGATTTCAACGGCAGTTTTAAACTGTTTACGCCCGAGATAGTGGAAATCATTCCGATCATGTTGATTCTGCTCGTGTTTTTCGGCGTGTTTTCGGTTGTCGCCTATTATGCGGCACACAGGCAAAGCAAATATGTTGTATGATCGAAATAGAATTCATTGGCAGCCGTCTCAGCTTAAGGCGGCTTTTTTTTCGGGTTGAAAAAAACTTGATCCCTCGTAAAAATTCGGAAAATTCTATATAATAGTAAGGCAGCCTAGAACAGATGTCATAAGATGTTCAATTAAACAGCGTATGAATATGAGGGACAGGTGAGAAATGTGGCGAATCAAGATTTGAATTTACAAACGCTATATACGAGTCATACCCGCGGCGCCTGGGCGAATCTGGGCGGACATATGACAGTCGAGATGACGGAGGAGGAAGCGAAAGAACTTGAAGGTTTGAACGACTATCTGTCTTTGGAAGAAGTCGAAATGATTTACGTTCCGCTGGCACGGCTGCTCTACTTGCACCGGAATTCCCAATATGAGCGGAATATCCGGGTGAACGGGTTTTTGAATCATCCCCACGCAGCTAAAATTCCGTTTATCATCGGGATTGCCGGAAGCGTGGCCGTCGGAAAAAGCACGACGGCACGGATTATTCAGACCGTGCTGTCCCGTTTACAGGAACGGCTGAAAGTCAGCTTGATCACAACAGACGGTTTTCTGTATCCGAATGCGGTTCTGATCGAAAAGAACATCATGTCAAGGAAAGGCTTTCCCGAAAGCTATGATGTCAAGGCGCTGCTCGAGTTTTTAAACGATTTAAAATCGGGAAAGGAAACCGTCAAAGCACCGGTCTATTCCCATTTAACGTACGACAGGATGGAAGGCGTTTTTGAAACGGTCGAGCAGGCCGATGTTGTCATCATTGAAGGGGTGAACGTGCTGCAAACGCCGACGATTGAAGACGACAGGACAAAACCGCGCGTATTCGTATCCGATTTTTTTGATTTTTCGATTTATGTCGATGCCGAGGAAGAGCTTATTATCAAATGGTATCTTGAGCGTTTCCGCATGCTCAGGGAGACGGCGTTTCAAGACCCGACGTCGTATTTTCATAAATATAAAGACCTTTCCGATACAGAAGCCGATTACATGGCGAAATCGATTTGGGAGACCGTTAACCGCCCGAACCTGTATGAAAACATTTTGCCTACGAAATTCCGCTCGGATTTAATTTTGAAAAAAGGGGAGGGTCACAAAGTCGAAAAGGTTTTAGTCAGACGGGTATAAGCGTCTAAAGAGAAAGCGGGGGAAAGCCGATGATTCACCATATTGAGCTGTATGTATCAGATTTAGAAAGATCCAAGCATTTTTGGGGGTGGTTTCTAGAAGAACTCGGATATGAGGTCTATCAGCGGTGGGAAGGGGGGATCAGCTGGAAAGCAAACGGCGCTTACATCGTATTCGTTCAAGCTCAAGGAGAGTTTTTAAAGGCGGGCTACCACAGACGCCGGGTCGGATTAAACCATCTCGCCTTTCAGGCAGCCTCAAGGGAGCAGGTCGATGAAATAACAGAGCAGCTGATCCGACGCGGCTATCAGCTGCTCTATGAAGACAGACATCCGTTTGCCGGCGGCAGCGGACATTATGCGCTGTATACGGAAGATCCGGACCGCATCAAAGTCGAGCTTGTGGCGCCTTGCTAACACGGCAGGTCTTAAAGCCTCCTTTAGTGATGCAATGTTTTTCCGGCAGGCTTTCCGTACTTTGCGTTTTTGACGTTTCGGAAAGCTGCAGCGAGGAAAGGGATTCCGAAAAGGGTCACAACCGACAGGATGGAAAAGGTGAAAAAAGGCTTTTCTGCCCCGAACACATCCAGCAGCATTCCGCCCGCCCACGGCCCGATTACGCTTCCGAGCTGGGTAAAGCCCATCGCTCCGAAGTAAGTCCCTTTTAGTTCCGGAGGCGCGATTTGATCAACCAGTACATCCAGCATTGAAAACAGCAGCACTTCTCCTATTGTGAACAATACAACAATGAAGACGATTGACAAAAGATCATGAAAAAACGAAAGGCTGAAGAGGCTTGCTGTGATCAGCGCGTTCCCTGTCATCAATGACAAAATGGGGGAAAACCGCTTTGCGATATGTATGAGCGGATACTGCGTTACAAGCACGGCAACGGCGTTCAGCGTCAGCATCATCCCGAATATCTCAGTTCCGCCTTCAATAAATGGGCTTGCCGACATGTACTGCGCAAGCGTCGATGTGAAATGGGAGTAGCCGAACAAACAAAGAACCGAGCCGATCAGCGTCAACGAAAACACCCGGTCCGTTTTTGTCACGTGGAAGGCCTCCCGCATCTTGATCCGCTTATTCGTCTCAATCACCGGCACGGTGTGTTTTTTAAACTGAACAGCCAAAACCGCCGCGTAGACGAAATAAATCAAACCCGCAATCAAAAACGGCATCGTCGTTTTTGAAGAGCCGAGATACAGTCCTAAAAGCGGTCCGAACACCACGCCGAGGTTGATGGCCGTATATCTGAGGTTGAAGACGAAGAGGCGGGTCTCAGGCTTGGATACGTCTGAGAGGAGCGCTCTTGAAGTCGGCTCAAAGAGAGCGCGGCACAATCCGTTTAAGGCGTTCATCAAAAAGAAAGTCCAGACGTTGTCGGCGAGTGCAAAGCCCGCGAACACAAGCGTCCAGCCGAAAATCGACAAAAGCATGATCGTTTTCCGGCCAAACCGGTCTGATACATATCCTCCATAAAAGCTTGCGGCAATCCCGACGAGGGAGCTTGCCGCAATAACGGCTCCTGCAAAACCTGCGGAAGCGCCCTTCACCTGCGTTAAATAAATTGCTAAAAAAGGAATGCTCATCGCGGTTCCCATCCGCCCGAAAATCGTTCCGACAATGATGGTCCAGCTGAGCGGGTGGATCTCTTTCCATTTTGGTTTCATGATGAACTCCCCACGCTTGCAATCGTTTTATTGTATATCATACATGAAACAAACGGTAATGAATAGAGGATATTCAGGAGATAAGGGGAATGAAAAAAGCTTCCCTGCCAGAAAGGAAGCCACGTCAAGTTTATGAAAACATGCCTTGGTTTGTAACATAATCATAGATGACATCTTCGATATGGGCATGCAGCCCCTCGTCCGGCTCCTCGATCCGCCTTTCCTTCAAAGCGAGCTTCAGGATTTCCTTTTCGTGGGGGCTCAAGGGATCGATCGCAACATTTCGGCCGTATTGCCGCAGCGCCTGTCCCAGCATTTTTTCGATCAGTTTCTCTTCCATTTTGTTTTCTCCTTTTAGGAGCGGTTTTCTTTTATCTTACTAAGAAAAACCGCCGTGCTCAAGGGAGTTTACGCCGAAGATTTAAGCTTTGTTATAAATTGTGCTCTTTTTCCCCGTATAGTATAATGAGTTAACACAACCACAAAAATGAAAAAGAGCCGGAATACGGTAACATTCCGGTCTGCAGGACCATTCCCCGAACTTGTTGCGGCTTTAAGGGATGGTCTATTTGTTTTTTATGAAGAAAGCACAAACATGTTTTCTCATCTTTTATAGAAGAGTGTCAGGAGTTTTCTAACCGCGCGTTTATCTTGGACATGGTCCGTATTTTGCCTATCGCAGGCTCTAAAGAAGAAAGGTGTTTTAGATTTGAGACGAATCATTAAATGGGCAGTATTAGTCACGCTTTGTGCGGGCTTATTCGCATGTATTGCAAACGAGAATGCAAAGAATATTCATTATGCAAAAGCAGAACAGCAAACACTGGATATTTATACACCGAAGACGGCCAAGAAAGAAAAACATCCTGTTCTCATCTATATACATGGGGGAGGATGGACGGGCGGAGACAAGAGCAACGCTGCTTCAAAGCCGGCATTTTTCACAGAAAAAGGCTATGTTTTCGTGTCTGTAAACTATCGGCTTCATCCTGATGTTCAGTATGGTGATATGGCCTATGATGTCGCCAAGGCGGTGAAATGGGTTGAGGATCATGCAGATGAGTATCAAATAGATCAATCGAAAATCAATATAATGGGGCATTCGGCAGGAGGCCACTTGGCGGGCTTAATTGCCGCAGATGCAAAATATTTAAACAGCGTTGGTCTAAAACCGGCATCGCTCAATTCGATTGTTATATTAGACGGCCCTCTGAATCTCAAGCAATTTATCGAAGCGATCCCGTCTTACAAAAAGGTGTTTGGCCCTGACGAAAAGGTGTGGACAGAGGCTTCACCGCTCACCTACATGAACAATCAAAACCTGCCGCCGGCTTATTTGGTCACGCGCTGGGCAGATCCTTCTGTTTATCAATTTGCAGCAGCCTTAAACAAAGCGAAAGGATCCGATTTTGTTTATCAAGTCAAGAATCTGTCCCACAGCGGTTTAAATAAGATGTTCGGCTCTCCGGATGCACCGCAAGAAGCGCAGGATATGACAAAAGCCGTTATGGCGTTTTTAGAGAAGAAAAATAAATGATCTTGAAAGGACTGGTGAGTTCTCCGGCCCAAGCGCTGTTCGCGGGGCCGCAAAGGCTTATAGTGATAACCGCAGGGTTTCAGACACTTGCTGCACCCGCAGCGGAAGTGCACGGAGACGTTTTTAGGACTGCACGTTATGTTCAGTTGCGGAGTTGATTTTTCAATCCATCACCCTATTTTCAAGGGGGACTTGCGATGGAAGCATGCATAACACCTTCTTTCCAAAGAAGGTGTTTTTTGCTGCTTTCAGCCAGGATTTTCTTTGGATAAATTTACGCCTGGAATCGAACGTATATTCGCAGTATAGTAATCATACAATACATATGCGAACGTTAGTTCTTTTTTGCGGGAGGATGCAGATATGGATTACAGTCAATATCCGGCGCGGTCGATTTTATGCGTTGATATGCGGAGTTTTTATGCGAGCTGTGCCGCCGTTTTGCTCGGGCTTGATCCGATGACTTGTTTTCTGGCGGTGGTCGGGAACACAGAAAGGCAGGGGAGCGTTGTTCTGGCCGCTTCCCCGGCTCTAAAAAAAGAGTTCGGCGTTCAAACGGGGACGAGGCTGTTCCAGCTTCCGGACGATCCTCGCATTCAGCTGGTCAATCCAAAAATGGCGGTATTTGTCCGTGTTTCAACAGAGCTGACCCGGCTGTTTGGCCGCTATGTGCCGCATGATGCCATCCATACGTACAGCGTCGATGAAAGCTTTATTCAAGTGGACGGCGTTGAAAGCATGTGGGGGGACGCGCAGACGATTGCCGAAAAAATCCAAGACGACATGAAAAGGGAGTTTGGCCTGCCCTGCACCGTCGGAATCGGTCCGAATATGCTGCTGGCAAAGCTCTGCCTTGACCTTGAAGCGAAGAAAACGGAAGGCGGAATCGCCGCATGGGATTATTACGACGTGAAAACGAAGCTTTGGCCCTTATCCCCCCTCCGGAAAATGTGGGGAATCGGTTCAAGACTGGAAAAGAGGCTGAACCGAATGGGGATTTTTACGGTCGGCCAGCTGGCGCAGTATGATCTCAAACGGCTTGAGAAAGCATTTGGAATCATGGGAAACCAGCTTTACTACCACGCTTGGGGCATCGATCTTTCAGCGATCGGATCACCGATCATGAACGGGCAGATCAGCTATGGGAAAAGCCAGATTTTGCTCAGGGACTATCCCGATCCAGATGAAGTCAAGCACGTCATCCTTGAAATGTGCGAGGAAGTCGCCAAAAGGGCCCGTGACCATCAGCAGGCGGGCCGGACTGTCAGCCTCGGGATTGAATACAGCCGTGATGAGTTTGGCGGGGGATTTTACCGTTCGAAAACGATGGAAAGCCCTTCAAATGTCACGCTCGACCTGTATCACACATGCCTTGCATTGTTTGACCGCTTTTATGAAGGGAAAACGGTTCGGAAAATTTCCGTTTCCCTTTCCAATATTCAGGATGACAATCTGATCCAGCTCGATCTTTTTCGTCCGGATCAGGAAAAAAAGCGGACGCTCGGGTACGTCATGGACGGCATCAGGGAACGGTATGGCTCAGCTGCGCTTCTGCGCGCCGTTTCCTATACGAACGCCGGAACCGCCCGTCTGCGGTCAAAGCTTGTCGGCGGACATCAGGCATAGAAAGGAGAATGATGTATGCTGAAAGACAGAGGCAATATCAAATGGGTGTCTATGATGCTACCGGAACACGTTGAATTGCTTAAAGAATATTACGATAGTCTTGATAAAGTGGAAAAGCCGGTTTTGGATGAACAAAAATATGAAGAATTCAATGAAATCATTTGTGAAGCGATGGCGGAAAATGCACCTTTGCGATTTGCCTATTACCGGCAGGGGGAGGTCACAACGCTTGCCGGCCGCATCCACTATGTTGACGCCCTTAAACGGGAGCTGCGCATCGTAAGCCATACGGATGAAATACGCATTTTAAAGATGGATGACATGATTGAGATTGAATATGATTTCCGTGTATAATGAAATCAGTATTCGGAGGTGGATAAAATGGTAAATGACATTCATTTGCCAGCTGCAGCGTCTCATGCAAAGCCTGTTATCTTGAAAGGCGATACTTTGCATGAGGCGGAACGTTAAACAAATCGCCTGATTGTAAGGTATCATTTCTGATCATCCGGCTTTGCACCTTATTTCAAAATAGATATAAATAAGGAGCTGGCAGAAATGACCCCTTTTATTAGAAATGATCAATATCATTTTATTATGTTTCAAACGGACAGTCTTGTCCAAGGACATGCGAACATCAAGGACGGAAACGTGCTTGATGCTTTGAAATCCAATGCTTTAGGCCAAGTATTACATCTGTTTCCTGAGCTCAGCAATGACCAAAAAGCTTTGCTTGGCAAGATAGTTGAGGTGAAGGACAGCGCCGGAGCCGCGAGATTTTCAGCTGAATTAGAGCATCATGTGATTCCATTTCAGCGGGTAACGGCAGAAAAGGCCAAAAAGCTGTTTTCTAAAGTGAAAAAGTTAAAGACTCCCGATTTTGGGGAGATTGATTTCAGGAGGTATTCCTACTTGGGATGGAATGATGCAGGCTCAGGCAGGAAATACATGATTGTCGATATCGACGGAAAACTGACAGGAATACACGGCACCATCAGATCCAGCAATAAAAAAGGAGTCTGCTCGATATGTAACGGGATCGAAGAGCTCGGACTGTTCATGGCCCGGGTGAAAAGCAGCAAAGAAGCCTATACGGACAGAGGCAATTACATTTGCTATGACAGTGAAAAATGCAACCAAAACATGATGACGCTGGATCATCTGAACAAATTCGTCGCACAAGTAACGAAATATTAACGTAAACAACCCGGCTGGAAATTCGAGCCGGGTTGTTTATAATTCAGCCTTTACCGTCCGCTCTCCGAAGAGCCGGCGGGTCAGCAAGGAAACGGCCGAGGCTGAGGCCGTCCGCAGCTCGTGGACAGCATTAAAAAAAGCGGGCTTAGAAAGACGGTGGCGGCCAAAACCTCATGGACAATGTCAGCGGCGAGGCAGGAAAATGTTAAAGCTTTTCGCAAACAGGAAACAGCTATGTCCCAAGGGGCAGGAAGAAAGGCATAATAGGAAAACAATAGGCATAATCAAGCGTTTTGCTGTGTGTGTTACGGATGTCGCCACAAATAATCCGCCCGTTGCAACAATTTTTCAGAAAAGGGTATAGGGGACGGTATAACTGCACATTTTCATGTTGCAAAACAGCTTTTCCAAATAAAATAGGTCTGCAAAAAAGAAAGCCCGAATAATGTGAAACAAAGGGGTTAGCGGCACGATTTGCACAGGAAAAAAATATACTGTTCATAAGATGCTGAAACAGCAAGTGAAAGGGGTCATTAGTGATGCTGATTACAGTCAAAATACGCCACACTGCTGAAAGCGAAGGCACGGATATAGGAGATTTCACTCCCGCTGAGATTGAAAATATTGTGCAGACCATCAGAAAATACGGAGCTTGGCTTTCACCTGATGCCGATGCAGATGACTATAAGTTTTCCTTTCAGGATGCCAAATACAATCTTGAGCAAAGAGTCTTTGAAATTATCGTAGAATAAAATATATCCGGGTCTCTCGGACGCTGAATGAACGATTTTATATGCGTTTATTTAGAGTCCTTTTTATTTCCGGAGCGAAATGAACAGGGAGACAGGCTCCTTTTCACGAATGCAGACGTTCAATCCGGCAGCCTGATTATAAAGCGAAACCTTGGAGAGGCTTATCCCCCAAGGTTTTTGTCTTTTTTGGCTTCCTCAATCGGTAAGCCCTTCTTTGATCAAAGCATCGACTTTGCTGCTGAATAAAAGGCCGACATGGCTTAGACCGGAAATTTGGATGTTTTCAGCGCCATCCAATTTAGACAGGCTGTTTAAGACGATGAAATCGCTCGTGCTGTAAATCGAAGTAAATTTGGTGCCGCTGGGAGCGGAATTTGTGACCAAACGGTTTGCCCCTCCCAATGTGACGACATGCTCTACTTTGTCACCGCCGCCCAAGTTTTTAATATAATAAAGTGTGTTGGCTCCGCCCATGCTGTGGGCGACAATGTCCACTTTCTCGGCTCCCGTTTCGTTTAATACGTTTTTTACATACTCCGACAACTTCGGTGCATTATTCCTGTTGTTTCCGGTCTTATCTAAAAAATCGATAGCATAAAGATCCTTGCGAGACCAGCCCTGGGATTCTAAATACGTTTTAATCCCCATGAAGTTATAAGAGCCGCCGCCGATTCCGTGAACCATGACGACAGGGGTGCGGGATTCGGCTGAAGCTTTGGAAGTTTGAACGGCAAACATGGAAACGGCGGACAGCATGCAAATGAATAGAATGGATAAAAATCGATAGCGGCGCATTGTTTCTCCTCCTGGATGTAATAAATTCACAACGACAATTCTATAAAAGGAAAATACGAAAACGAAGTGTAAATCTATCTATTTTTCAACCCGAAAAAAGAGTAATATATGAAACGCCTTTTTGGTTATGAGCCTGGCGAGCCCTGATTAAAAAAGGAGTTTGGAGCTTTTTGGATAAATGAGGAACATCATGTTCTGTTGAATAAGATCTAATAACTTTATCCTATTAAACCGGTGATGTGATGAAATGGCAAATAGAGTGGAAAAAACGGTATAATAAAACAGATACCATCTATTTCCGGGGAGGGGATGCAGAAGCTTCCAATGATGAGAAGCTTGCACGCGATTAACGATTGGCGGGCGGGCATATGAAAGATAAGACGAAAAAAGAAAAAACAATTTTTAGAAAGAGGTTACATGCCAAATGAAAACAACATTTTTTAAAAAAACCGCGATTTCACTGCTTTTTACATGCGCAGCGCTTGCAGGATGTTCAAATGACAGCGCCCACTCTGCACAGCCTAAACAAAGCGATCGACAGTTGAATCAATTTTCCAGGCTTGAAGATCAATATGATGCAAGATTGGGAGTCTTTGCGCTGGACACCGGTACGAACAAAACGGTAGCTTACCGGGCGGATGAGCGTTTTGCATATGCATCTACTCATAAAGCTTTAGCCGTGGGGGCATTGCTGCAGCAAAAATCAATAGCGGATCTGAATCAAAGAATCACCTATACCCGTGATGATCTAGTCAATTATAATCCGATTACAGAGAAGCATGTTGATACAGGAATGACCCTGAAAGAGCTTTGCGATGCTTCCATCAGGTACAGCGACAATACCGCCGGGAATCTCATACTGAAGCAGATCGGCGGACCAAGCGGGTTTAAACAGTCGCTCAGGGAAATTGGCGACAACGTGACCAACCCGGAGCGAATAGAACCGGATCTGAACGAAGTGAAGCCGGGAGAAACACATGATACGAGCACACCAAAAGCGCTCGCTAAAAGCCTTCAGGCATTCACAATCGGAGATGCTCTCCCGAAGGAGAAGCGCGAGATGTTAGTAGATTGGCTTAAAAGAAACACCACCGGCGATGCATTAATCCGCGCGGGAGTGCCGAAAGGATGGGAAGTAGCGGATAAAACAGGAGCGGGGTCATACGGTACGCGAAATGACATTGCTGTCATTTGGCCGCCGAAAGGAGACCCGATTGTGCTCGCGGTACTATCAAGCCGCGACAAAAAGGACGCCGATTATAACGACAAGCTTATTGCCGAGGTGGCAAAGGAAGTAATTAAAGTCCTTAAGTAGGAATGTGCGAGGCGTTCAAATGATTTGATAGAGGGGAGTTTGGAGGAGATGATGATTCGTCATGCCGAAGCGCCGGATTATGAAAGAATCGTCCCGGTCATTAACGATTGGTGGGGCGGGAGGCAGATGAAAGATAAGCTGCCGAGGCTATTTTTTGAACATTTTCAAAATACGAGTTTTATCGCTGAGAAAGACGGGGAGCTGCTAGGTTTCCTCATCGGCTTTTTATCGCAGTCCAACCCTGCGGAATCGTATATTCATTTTGTCGGCGTGCATCCCGATTACAGAAAAGTCCAGGTCGGCAAACAGCTTTATGAAGCCTTCTATCGAAAAGCGAAGGAGGCGGGCTGCAAGACGGTCCGCTGCATCACCTCGCCCGTCAACAAAGTATCGATCGCGTATCATCGGAAAATGGGGTTCTCGATCGAAAAAGGGGATAAAACAACAGACGGCGTCCGCGTGTTTTCGAATTACGACGGACCAAATGAAGATCGTGTGCTGTTTGTCAAAGAGCTGTGAATAAAAGGGAGAGGAATCTCGATGATTCGATTATTAGATCATACAGATCCGCATATGGCACGCCTCATTGTAAACATTCAAAGGCCTGCTTATGAAAGGGAAGCGGACAT
>NZ_JBALMR010000083.1:1747-4723 GCF_036963165.1 Bacillus sp. JJ675
TTTTTAACGGTTAAGTTAGAAAGGGCGCACGGTGGATGCCTTGGCACTAGGAGCCGATGAAGGACGGGACGAACACCGATATGCTTCGGGGAGCTGTAAGCAAGCTTTGATCCGGAGATTTCCGAATGGGGAAACCCACTGCTCGTAATGGAGCAGTATCCATATCTGAATCCATAGGATATGTGAAGGCAGACCCGGGGAACTGAAACATCTAAGTACCCGGAGGAAGAGAAAGCAAATGCGATTCCCTGAGTAGCGGCGAGCGAAACGGGAACAGCCCAAACCAAGAGGCTTGCCTCTTGGGGTTGTAGGACACTCTATACGGAGTTACAAAAGAACGGGGTAGACGAAGAGGTCTGGAAAGGCCCGCCATAGGAGGTAACAGCCCTGTAGTCAAAACTTCGTTCTCTCCTGAGTGGATCCTGAGTACGGCGGAACACGTGAAATTCCGTCGGAATCCGGGAGGACCATCTCCCAAGGCTAAATACTCCCTAGTGACCGATAGTGAACCAGTACCGTGAGGGAAAGGTGAAAAGCACCCCGGAAGGGGAGTGAAAGAGATCCTGAAACCGTGTGCCTACAAGTAGTCAGAGCCCGTTAACGGGTGATGGCGTGCCTTTTGTAGAATGAACCGGCGAGTTACGATCCCGTGCAAGGTTAAGTTTGAAAAGACGGAGCCGCAGCGAAAGCGAGTCTGAATAGGGCGCATGAGTACGTGGTCGTAGACCCGAAACCAGGTGATCTACCCATGTCCAGGGTGAAGTTCAGGTAACACTGAATGGAGGCCCGAACCCACGCACGTTGAAAAGTGCGGGGATGAGGTGTGGGTAGGGGTGAAATGCCAATCGAACCTGGAGATAGCTGGTTCTCTCCGAAATAGCTTTAGGGCTAGCCTCAAGGTAAGAGTCTTGGAGGTAGAGCACTGATTGGACTAGGGGCCCCTACCGGGTTACCGAATTCAGTCAAACTCCGAATGCCAAAGACTTATCCTTGGGAGTCAGACTGCGAGTGATAAGATCCGTAGTCGAAAGGGAAACAGCCCAGACCGCCAGCTAAGGTCCCAAAGTATACGTTAAGTGGAAAAGGATGTGGAGTTGCTTAGACAACCAGGATGTTGGCTTAGAAGCAGCCACCATTTAAAGAGTGCGTAATAGCTCACTGGTCGAGTGACTCTGCGCCGAAAATGTACCGGGGCTAAACGTATCACCGAAGCTGCGGACTGTTCTTGCGAACAGTGGTAGGAGAGCGTTCTAAGGGCTGTGAAGCGAGACCGGAAGGACTCGTGGAGCGCTTAGAAGTGAGAATGCCGGTATGAGTAGCGAAAGAGGGGTGAGAATCCCCTCCACCGAATGCCTAAGGTTTCCTGAGGAAGGCTCGTCCGCTCAGGGTTAGTCGGGACCTAAGCCGAGGCCGAAAGGCGTAGGCGATGGATAACAGGTTGATATTCCTGTACCACCTCCTCACCGTTTGAGCAATGGGGGGACGCAGGAGGATAGGGTAAGCGCGGTATTGGATATCCGCGTCCAAGCAGTTAGGCTGGGAAATAGGCAAATCCGTTTCCCGCAAAGGCTGAGCTGTGATGGCGAGTGAAATATAGTAGCGAAGTTCCTGATTCCACACTGCCAAGAAAAGCCTCTAGCGAGGTGAGAGGTGCCCGTACCGCAAACCGACACAGGTAGGCGAGGAGAGAATCCTAAGGTGATCGAGAGAACTCTCGTTAAGGAACTCGGCAAAATGACCCCGTAACTTCGGGAGAAGGGGTGCTCTGTTAGGGTGCAAGCCCGAGAGAGCCGCAGTGAATAGGCCCAGGCGACTGTTTAGCAAAAACACAGGTCTCTGCGAAGCCGTAAGGCGAAGTATAGGGGCTGACGCCTGCCCGGTGCTGGAAGGTTAAGAGGAGCGCTTAGCTTATGCGAAGGTGCGAATTGAAGCCCCAGTAAACGGCGGCCGTAACTATAACGGTCCTAAGGTAGCGAAATTCCTTGTCGGGTAAGTTCCGACCCGCACGAAAGGCGCAACGATCTGGGCACTGTCTCAACGAGAGACTCGGTGAAATTATAGTACCTGTGAAGATGCAGGTTACCCGCGACAGGACGGAAAGACCCCGTGGAGCTTTACTGCAGCCTGATATTGAATGTTGGTACAGCTTGTACAGGATAGGTAGGAGCCTTGGAAACCGGAGCGCCAGCTTCGGTGGAGGCATCGGTGGGATACTACCCTGGCTGTATTGACCTTCTAACCCGCTGCCCTTATCGGGCAGGGAGACAGTGTCAGGTGGGCAGTTTGACTGGGGCGGTCGCCTCCTAAAAGGTAACGGAGGCGCCCAAAGGTTCCCTCAGAATGGTTGGAAATCATTCGCAGAGTGTAAAGGCACAAGGGAGCTTGACTGCGAGACCTACAAGTCGAGCAGGGACGAAAGTCGGGCTTAGTGATCCGGTGGTTCCGCATGGAAGGGCCATCGCTCAACGGATAAAAGCTACCCCGGGGATAACAGGCTTATCTCCCCCAAGAGTCCACATCGACGGGGAGGTTTGGCACCTCGATGTCGGCTCATCGCATCCTGGGGCTGTAGTCGGTCCCAAGGGTTGGGCTGTTCGCCCATTAAAGCGGTACGCGAGCTGGGTTCAGAACGTCGTGAGACAGTTCGGTCCCTATCCGTCGCGGGCGCAGGAAATTTGAGAGGAGCTGTCCTTAGTACGAGAGGACCGGGATGGACGCACCGCTGGTGTACCAGTTGTTCTGCCAAGGGCATCGCTGGGTAGCTATGTGCGGACGGGATAAGTGCTGAAAGCATCTAAGCATGAAGCCCCCCTCAAGATGAGATTTCCCATTCCGTTAAGGAAGTAAGATCCCTGAAAGATGATCAGGTTGATAGGTCTGAGGTGGAAGTGTGGCGACACATGGAGCTGACAGATACTAATCGATCGAGGACTTAACCAAACATGAATGTCATATCGTTATCTAGTTTTGAGAGAA
>NZ_JBALMR010000084.1:0-20511 GCF_036963165.1 Bacillus sp. JJ675
CTTTAGGGGAGCATATCAGGAATCCAGGTTTTTTCTTAGAATGCGCTTGATCATAGGCTTATTGGACATGAATTTCTTTTACGTTTTTGATCGGGTTTGTCCGGTTTGAGCCGTCTGCGAAATAAACATGGACGGGCCCGTCTTCTGTCAGCGGCTTTCCGTTTTTGCTGAAGCAGAGAAGGATGGCGCCTGCTTCCCCGATCGGAACTGAGAAATCTCCTTCTTCTGTTTTGAAGATGCAAAAAGCGGCAGTCTCGGACACTTCCGCGTTGTGTAAAAACGGTTCGAGCTTGATCGCGAATGTTCCGTCAAGCAACTTTTCCCGTTCGTATTTCTTCTCTGATTTTAGAGTCGGCGGCGATACGGCGCCTTCCCTGATGATGCGCTCACGATCGATGTCAAGGTACTCCTGTTCCTGTTCCGCCTCATTTGAAAAAAAACGGTCCAGTTCGAATTTTCGGTCGTCAAATATCCAGACGCTCGGATCTAGCGTAATCGAGTATTTCACATTTCCTGTTATCGTTATGATCTCCATTGTTTCTCACCACTCCCTCACAGAGATTATAAGCGCTTTCTTTTGGATTGTCACTTCTCATAACGCGGGCTTCCTCAGGGAAAGATAAAAGAAACTCATGCTTTGGATGGAGGGAAGAGACGTGAATTGCCGGCATAATGACGAGCTCGAACATTTTGTCACAGAAGCGAAAAAAGTAACCGCAAAAGGAAAAGTAGCCTCATACATACCGGCTTTGGCGGAGCAGTCGGGGGATGATTTGTCGGTCGCGGTCTACTATACGGATGGGACGTGCCTTTCGGCGGGGGATGTGAAAGAAGTCTTTACGCTTCAAAGCATCTCAAAGGTGCTGGCGCTGGCGCTCGTTTTGATGGAACACGGACCTGAAAAAGTGTTTCATTTTGTAGGGAAAGAACCGACGGGCGATCCGTTTAATTCGATCATCAAGCTTGAAACCGTTAATCCGGGCAAGCCGCTCAACCCGATGATCAATGCCGGCGCTCTGGTCGTAACCAGCATGATGAAAGGGGCGACATCATCTGATAGAATCGGCAGGCTTTTGGAGTTTGTCAGGGCGCTTGCAAACAATCGGAGCATCTCTTTTTGCAAAAAGGTCGCGGATTCGGAATTTCAAACGTCGATGGTCAACAGGGCGATGTGCTATTACATGAAAGAGCACGGGATTTTTCAGGCGGAAGTAGAGGACGTTATGGATCTGTATACGAAACAATGCGCCATTCAGATGAACAGCCTTGACTTGGCGAAGATCGGCTGTGTGTTTGCCTTAAACGGCAAACACCCCGAAACTGGGGAACAGCTTATTCCGAAAGATATAGCGAGAATTTGCAAAACGTTTATGGTGACCTGCGGCATGTACAATGCAAGCGGCGAATTTGCGATTAAAATCGGAATACCGGCAAAAAGCGGCGTCTCCGGCGGAATCATGGGGCTTGTTCCGTACAGCTTCGGAATCGGCATTTTCGGCCCTTCTCTGGATGAAAAAGGAAACAGCATCGCCGGAATCCGCCTGCTTGAGCTTTTGTCCGAAAATTACAGCTTAAGCATTTTTTAAGAATCCGAATGATCCTGAGATGCGCCGAAGGGGGCAGAAATAGCTTGCAATTTTATAGGTTAGGCTTTATTATAAATAGAAGAATTAGGTACTCGCCTGGGGAACGGAGGGATACTTTTGGCGTCTGAGATTGTAGTCGATCATCGTGAAAAAGCACTTGCTCTTTTAAAACGTGATGCTGATAAAATTTTGAAGCTGATTCAAGTGCAAATGGACAACTTAACGATGCCTCAATGTCCTCTTTATGAAGAGGTTTTAGATACACAAATGTTCGGACTCTCAAGGGAAATTGACTTTGCTGTCCGCCTTGGATTGGTAGAGGAACAAGAAGGAAAAGAATTGCTTTACAGGCTTGAGCGAGAATTGTCTGCATTGCATGAAGCCTTTACAAAAAAATAAACGGATAGCTAAAGGGGATGCTTCTTTAGTCTGAGTCAGCTTGTCGACGACGTGTCTGTAAGTACAGATGGCCGGCAGGCTTTTTTTATTATTTTTGAGAAATAAACGAAGACGCCCGTACTGCCGATAAAAAACAGACCGGGATATCGAAGGTTTATAAAAGGGTATCTTTCGTTCTTTTAAAGAAAGTGTAGTAAAATAACGAAAGATCATATCAAATATTTTAAGGGCAAAAGTAAGGAAGAGGATAATATGATAAAAAGAATGCTCAAATCGTATGATTATTCACTAATCTTCGCTGTATTTCTCCTGTGCGGGTTCGGACTCGTGATGGTGTACAGCTCAAGCATGATCACGGCGGTGACAAGGTACAATAAAGACAGCTCCTATTTTTTTGACAAGCAGCTCACGTTCCTGGTGTTCGGGACGATTGTCTTTTTATTCACGGCACTTTTTCCGTACAAGGCATTCGCCAATCAAAAATTCCAAAAAATATTGCTGCTTGCTTCCGTCATCGCCTTGGTCGCCCTGTTTGCAGTCGGTCATGTAGCGGGAAACGCCCAAAGCTGGTACAAATTGGGGGGCTTAAGCATTCAGCCGGGAGAGTTCGTCAAGCTGACGATCATCTTGTATCTTTCTTCCGTGTATGCCAAAAAACAAAGCTACATCGACAATTTGGGAGCGGGGATCGCCCCTCCGGCGCTGATTACGCTCGTCATCTGCGCATTGGTAGCCGCTCAGCCCGATGTCGGGACGGCGACGATCATCGGTTTGATTGCGTTGTGCATTATTCTGTGCTCCGGATTCAGCGGGAAGACGCTGCTGAAGCTCCTGATGCTGGCGGGCATTGTTCTTTTGCTTGTCAGTCCCTTGATTTTGTTGAATTTGGACAACATCTTAACTCCGGGGAGGCTGAGCCGGTTTGAAAGCTACCAAAACCCGTTTGAGGATGCTCAAAACTCTGGATTTCAGGTCGTCAATTCGTATCTTGCGCTCGGTTCCGGGGGGCTTTTTGGCCTCGGGCTCGGAGAAAGCATCCAGAAGTACGGCTATCTGCCCGAATCGCACACCGATTTCATCATGGCGATCATCGCCGAAGAGCTCGGCATATTCGGCGTTTTATTTGTCGTGCTGCTGCTCGGCTTCATCGTTTTAAAGGGTTTTTATATTGCGAGAAAATGCGATGACCCGTTTGGGAGCCTTTTAGCGATCGGGATATCAAGCATGATTGCGATCCAGTCTTTCATCAACCTGGGAGGCATCTCTGGCCTGATTCCTTTGACAGGCGTCACGCTTCCGTTCGTCAGCTATGGAGGCTCATCGCTCATATTGCTTATGGCATGCGCCGGGATGCTGGTGAATATCAGCATGTTCAATGAATATTTTGACAGATACAAGCGGAAAGAGCCTGTCAATACTACAAAGCTTAAAGAAAATCAATATAAAAAAAGTATAAATTTTTAAAAAAGTAATCGTGTACAAGCCTCATTTGATTCATTTAGAATAGATACATATGAAAACAGCGGATGAGGAGGAGCGACATGTCACAACAGCCTATACAAAAAATACTTGTTGCAAACAGGGGGGAAATCGCGATTCGGGTGTTTCGCGCCTGTACAGAACTGAATATTCGTACGGTGGCGATTTACTCAAAAGAAGACAGCGGATCCTATCACAGATACAAGGCTGATGAAGCGTATTTGGTCGGCGAAGGAAAAAAGCCGATCGATGCTTATCTGGATATTGAAGGCATCATCGAAATCGCGAAGCGAAACCACGTAGATGCGATTCATCCGGGTTACGGGTTTTTATCGGAGAATATCCAGTTTGCCAAGCGCTGTGAAGAGGAAGGCATCATTTTTATCGGTCCGACCTCAAAGCACCTCGATATGTTCGGGGATAAAGTCAAAGCCCGTGAACAAGCGGAAAAGGCGGGCATTCCGGTTATTCCGGGAAGCGACGGCCCTGTCGCAAGCGTCGAAGACGTCAAGCGTTTTGCTGAACAATACGGATATCCGTTTATCATCAAGGCATCCCTTGGCGGAGGAGGCCGCGGCATGCGGATCGTCAGAGACGAATCCGAATTGGAGGAGTCATATAACCGGGCGAAGTCAGAAGCGAAAGCCGCTTTTGGGAATGATGAAGTATACGTTGAAAAGCTGATCGAAAAGCCGAAGCATATTGAGGTTCAGGTGATCGGGGACAAAGAAGGAAATGTGGTGCACCTCTATGACCGCGACTGCTCCATACAGAGGCGCCATCAAAAGGTCATCGAAATCGCACCGAGCGTTTCACTTTCCGATTCTCTGAGGGGAAAAATCTGTGAAGCCGCCGTTGCGCTCGCGAAAAACGTTGATTACGTCAATGCGGGAACGGTCGAATTTTTAGTCGCAAACGACGAATTTTTCTTTATTGAAGTCAATCCGCGCGTTCAAGTCGAACACACCATCACGGAGATGGTGACGGGCATTGATATCGTTCAGACGCAGATTTTGATCGCCGGCGGGCTGAGCCTGAAGAGCAAAGAGGTGAACATCCCGGATCAGGATGCGATCACTTTGCACGGCTATGCGATTCAGTCGAGGGTGACAACAGAGGACCCGTCAAACAACTTTATGCCTGATACCGGAAAGATTATGGCATACCGGTCAGGCGGCGGATTCGGCGTTCGCCTTGATACGGGGAACAGCTTCCAGGGAGCGGTGATTACGCCTTACTACGATTCCCTGCTCGTCAAGCTGTCGACCTGGGCGCTGACGTTTGAGCAGGCTGCCGCGAAAATGGTCCGAAACCTTCAGGAATTCCGTATTAGAGGAATTAAAACGAACATTCCTTTTCTTGAAAATGTGGCAAAACACGAAAAATTCCTGACGGGGCAGTACGATACATCATTTATCGATACGACGCCTGAGCTCTTTGTATTTCCTAAACAAAAAGACCGCGGCACAAAGATGCTGACCTATATCGGAAACGTAACGGTTAACGGGTTCCCGGGCATCGACAAAAAGGGGAAACCTGAGTTTGACAAGCCGCGAATTGTCAAAACAGACGTTGATCAGCCGATTGCGAACGGCACGAAACAGATCCTTGACGAGCAGGGAGCCGACGGGCTGGTGAAGTGGGTGAAAGAGCAGGAATCGGTGCTTTTGACCGATACAACGTTCCGCGATGCCCATCAGTCACTGCTCGCGACAAGGGTCAGAACCCACGACCTGAAGAAGATCGCTAACCCGACGGCTGCGCTCTGGCCGGAGCTGTTCAGCCTTGAAATGTGGGGCGGGGCAACATTTGACGTGGCATACCGCTTCCTGAAAGAAGATCCGTGGAAACGGCTCGAAGAACTGCGGGAAGAAATTCCGAACACAATGTTCCAAATGCTGTTAAGGTCGTCAAACGCGGTCGGTTATAAGAACTATCCGGACAATCTGATCCGAAAGTTTGTCAGTGAATCGGCAGCTGCCGGGATCGATGTGTTCCGTATTTTTGACAGCCTGAACTGGGTAAAAGGCATGACGCTTGCGATCGATGCCGTCCGCGAATCCGGAAAACTCGCCGAGGCGGCGATCTGCTATACAGGGGACATTCTTGATCCGGCAAGAACGAAGTACAACCTCGAGTATTACACATCGATGGCTAAGGAGCTTGAAGCCTCCGGCGCCCATATTCTCGGCATTAAAGATATGGCCGGTTTGTTAAAGCCGCAGGCAGCCTATGAATTGGTGTCTGCACTGAAAGAGACCGTGGATATTCCAATTCATTTGCATACGCATGATACGAGCGGAAACGGCATTTACATGTATGCAAAGGCGATCGAAGCCGGCGTCGACATCGTAGACGTGGCCGTAAGCTCCATGTCGGGATTGACGTCACAGCCGAGCGCAAGCTCTCTATATCACGCGCTTGAAGGCCATAAACGCCGTCCTCAGCTAAATGTCGATGCGGTTGAATCGTTGTCCCAATATTGGGAAACCGTCAGAAAATATTACAGTGAGTTTGAGAGCGGAATGAATGCGCCTCATACCGAAATCTATCACCACGAAATGCCTGGCGGACAATACAGCAATCTTCAGCAGCAGGCCAAAGGCGTCGGCCTCGGCGACCGCTGGAACGAAGTAAAAGCGATGTACAGGCGGGTCAACGATCTGTTCGGGGATATCGTAAAGGTTACACCGTCTTCCAAAGTAGTTGGAGATATGGCGCTTTATATGGTGCAGAATAAACTGACTGAAGAAGATATTTACGAAAGGGGAGAATCCCTTGACTTCCCTGATTCGGTCGTTGAAATGTTTAAAGGGTACCTCGGCCAGCCACACGGCGGGTTCCCGGAAAAACTGCAAAAGCTCATTTTAAAAGGACAGGAGCCGATTACCGTCCGTCCCGGAGAATTGCTTGAACCAGTCTCCTTTGACGGGATAAAAGCGGAATTTTTGGAAAAACACGGTGTTGAGCTTTCTGATCAGGATGCCGTTGCTTACGCGCTCTATCCGAAAGTGTTTACAGAATATGTTCAAACCGCTGAGCTATACGGAAATATTTCCGTTTTGGACACGCCGACTTTCTTCTACGGCATGACGCTCGGCGAAGAGATTGAAGTCGAGATCGAAAGAGGAAAAACGCTGATCGTGAAGCTGGTCTCCATTGGGGAGCCGCGCTCTGATGCGACGCGGGTCGTCTACTTTGAGCTGAACGGACAGCCTCGTGAAGTGGTTATCAAAGATGAGAGCATCAAATCCTCCGTTCACCAGAAAGTAAAGGCGGATCGTTCTAATCCGAATCATATCGCGGCATCGATGCCGGGAACGGTGATCAAGCTCTTGGTCAGCAAGGGAGATCAAGTCAATAAAGGCGACCATTTGATGATCAATGAAGCGATGAAAATGGAAACGACCGTCCAGGCTCCGTTTTCGGGCACAATCGAAAACATTCATGTCGCAAACGGTGAAGCGATTCAAACCGGAGACCTTCTCATCGAAATGAAGAAATAAACAATGCAGGCTGCCGATAAAAATCGGCAGCCTGTTTTGCGCGGTTTAAAAGCCCCTGCTTCATAATGCAGGGGCTTTTGCCGTCTGTTTTTTAATGTTTTGTTTTGGATTGATGCCGGTAACGGGATGCGAGCAGCAAGAAGTAGCAGAAAACCCCGAACAAGCATGAGATAAAGAATGCGTGGGCGAGAGCAAGGCTCAGCTGCAGACGGGTCAGAACGACCAAAATTCCTGACACGGCCTGAAGGATGATCAATATAACCGAAATCATCCAGCCCCAATAAATCCGCTTCTGGTTTTTATAGTGTCTTGCCGCGTGAACAGCCGCTATGATGATCCAGGCGAACAGAAGAAAGGCTGCCGCCCTGTGGCCCATCTGCACCCATTCGTGGAACTGGGACGGCGCCCAGCCTTTCACCCTGCTGCACATCGGAAAGTCCAGGCAGGCGAGGCTTGACTCTGTATGCCGGACATAGGCTCCTGTATAAACAACGATATACGTGTATACGATGATTCCGGTCATATGAAACCGCATCGTTTTTCCTATATGAAAAGACTCAGACTTTTCATTGCTGTCCGCTTCGAATATGAGAAGCGTCAGCAGAAGGACCGAAGCGAATGAAATGAGTGAAATCCCAAAATGCAGAGCCATAATTAAAGCCGATGAGCCGAAGACGACAGCTGCGGCCCCGAGAAGCGCCTGGAGAATAAGAAAGACGACCGACATCACCGCAAGGAATTTCGTTTCCCTGATATGACCGATTTTTTTCCAGCTCCATATCGCAAGCGCCAGCACGAGAATGCCGGAGGTTCCGCTAACAAATCTGTGGCTCCATTCGATAATCGATTCCAACGTCAGCTCAGGGAATATGCTTCCGTGACAGAGCGGCCACGATCTGCCGCAGCCCATTCCGGAACCAGTCTTCGTGACCAGAGCCCCGCCGATCAGCACGAAGAGCATGGCGATAGTCGTAATAATTCCCAGCCATTTTAATGCTTTATTCATAAATTCAATTCCCCTTTTAATCCAAACTGCCTGATAAAAAAATTTTTATCCACTCTCAAGTTTAAGCGAATTTATGTTCTGCTGCAATTCATAATGATTATTGTTCACAAAAATGCAATACAAACCGTTCACATTTTTCTTGAATTTGAAGACTTGATTATTCCGGTCCGGTTTGATAGAACTATATTTGAATAGAGGAGATTTTTTCGCTCTCGTTCACAATTTTTCCTTCATCTGTAATGAAAGTCATAAAAAGTTCACAAATATAAACCGGTTTGTCGATTAATATCTAATAGGATGTTTTTTTCCATCCGGTAATCTTGTATGATAGAGTTGTAGGTTTTTTATGAATATACGGCTTCTCTTGACGTGATGAAGGTTTGAGTAAGGGGGGTTAACGTTATTGGCTAATTCAAGAATTACGGCTGATACAGCAATGAATGGACAAATAGAAGAAACAACGGCATGGAAGGATTTCCTCGCCCTGATCAAAGTCGGGATTGTATACTCAAACCTGATAACAACATTTACAGGCATGTGGCTTGCCTTTTATTTATCAAATCAGAGCTTTCTTGGAAATCTGGATATCGTGCTGTTCACATTGGCAGGGTCGTCGCTCATCATAGCGGGGGCTTGCGTCATCAACAACTACTATGACCGCGACATCGACCGGCTCATGCAGCGGACGAAAACCAGGCCGACTGTAACCGGCAAAATCCAGCCCTCCCAGGCTTTGTGGTTTGGCATTTTGCTGATTGCGTTCGGTTTTATCATGCTTCTGATGACAACCGTTATGGCCGCTGTCGTCGGATTCGTCGGCGTCTTTACGTACGTTTTTCTTTACACGATGTGGTCAAAGCGCCGCTATACAATCAATACGATTATCGGCAGTATTTCCGGGGCCGTTCCTCCGCTGATCGGCTGGACCGCTGTCGAAGGATCGATCGGTGTTGTGGCGTGGGTTCTGTTTTTAATCATGTTTATATGGCAGATTCCTCACTTTCTGGCGCTTGCCATCAAGAAGACGGAGGAGTACAGAGCTGCGGACATTCCGATGCTGCCGGTCGTCCACGGATTTGAAGTAACGAAAAGGCAGATTATCATCTGGACCGCCTGCTTAATGCCGCTGCCGTTTTTCCTCGGCGGGCTCGGCATGCCGATCGTCGTCCTCGGGACGGTATTGAACATCGGCTGGCTCGTCTGCGGCCTTTTAGGCTTCAGAAGCAAAGATATCATGAAGTGGGCAACGCTTATGTTTGTATATTCATTAAATTACTTGACCATTTTCTTTGTGGCAATGGTCGTTCTTACGCTATTTAAGATTGGATAAAAACTCTATATTCATCACATTGGCTGTCACCTAAACACGGAAACAGACAACAATCTTGTAAAAGCCGCCTTAGACGATTACTCGGTCATCTGATATGGGCGGCTTTACGTTCATACATAGATGGTATTTTGAGTAAAAATGATCATTATTTAAGAAAAGAGGAAATGTAAGTGCTTTATTGGGTATGGGAGTCAGATGGGTGAATGGGTGTTCTAATAAAGATGGAGTAGTGAAAGTTTCAAAAGGATTCATTGAAAAGGGGTTGGGGTGAAATGTTAAAGAAATGGCGTCTGATTTCGCTGTTCACTATTTTGACGCTCGTTTTAGCAGGATGCGGAGAGCCGTTTTTATCAACGCTGAAACCCGCGGGAGAAGTGGCTGACCAGCAGTATTTCCTGATGATTCTCAGCACGCTGATCATGGTGGTCGTCGTCATCGTAGTGAGCTTCATTTTCATCTTTGTCATCGTGAAATACAGAAGGTCCCGTCTCGGTGAAGACCACATGCCGAAACAGATTGAGGGAAATCGCAATTTAGAAATTTTATGGACTGTTATTCCGATTATTCTATTGCTTGTACTGGTCGTTCCCGTGGTCGCGCAAACCTTCAGCCAGGCGGATACGAAACCGATGGATAAGAAGAACAGAGACCCTGAAAAAACGCTTGTGGTCAATGTCAGGGCAAATCTTTACTGGTGGGAATTCGAGTATCCTGATTACGGCGTCGTGACGAGCCAGGAGCTGGTCGTGCCGACGGATGAACGCGTCTATTTTAAACTGAAGGCTTCAGACGTGAAACATTCCTTCTGGGTGCCTTCGGCCGGCGGTAAGATTGATACGAATACAGACAATGACAACAAATTCTTTCTGACATTCGATTCAAAGAAGGCTGAACAGGCGGGCGAATATTTTTACGGCAAATGCGCTGAGCTTTGCGGACCATCCCACGCCTTAATGGATTTTAAAGTTAAGGCGCTTCCGAAGGATGAGTTCAAACAGTGGATGAAGAACATGGAAAATGATAAATCGAAGCCGAAAACAGACCTCGCTGTAGAAGGGGAGAAGGTTTTCAAAGAAAAAAACTGCCTGAGCTGCCATGCAACCGATGCGAAGGATCAGAGGGCGGAAGCAGCCAGAACGGCGCCGAATCTCGCCACTTTTGGCGAAAGGTCGAAAATAGCGGGCGTCAAAGACTTCAATGACGAGAACCTGAGAGCGTGGCTCAAGGATCCTGAGAGCATTAAACCGGGGAATAAAATGACGGGAACATACCCGGCTTTAAACGATAAGGAGCTCGATGCACTGACCGAATACTTAAAGGGGCTAAAAACACAAGATTAACGCTTCAAAGGGAGAAGAGGGAGGTTACATTGTGAGTACGCTTAGAAAAAAGCAAGGTTTTGGGGCTGTGTTATGGGACTATTTAACGACTGTCGATCATAAAAAAATAGCCGTGCTTTATTTAGTGGCCGGGGGATTCTTCTTTGTGCTCGGCGGAATTGAAGCGATGATGATCAGAATTCAGCTGATGTTTCCGCAAAACGACTTCGTCAGCGCCGGCGTCTACAATGAAATTATGACGATGCACGGGACGACGATGATCTTCCTGGCGGCCATGCCGCTGTTGTTCGCCTTGATGAATGCGGTCGTCCCGCTTCAAATCGGGGCGAGGGATGTCGCGTTTCCGTTTTTGAATTCACTCGGATTTTGGCTGTTCCTGTTCGGCGGCATCTTTTTGAACTTAAGCTGGTTTTTGGGAGGGGCGCCTGACGCCGGCTGGACGTCGTATGCTTCATTGTCCCTTCATTCAGAAGGGCACGGAATCGATTTCTTTGTGCTCGGTCTGCAAATCTCCGGGATCGGGACGCTGATTGCGGGCATCAACTTCATCGCTACGATCATCACCATGAGGGCGCCGGGGATGACCTATATGAGACTCCCGCTTTTTACGTGGACGACGTTCGTCTCCTCCTCCCTCATATTGTTTGCGTTTCCTCCGTTAACGGTCGGAATTGCGCTCTTAATGTTTGACCGCCTGTTCGGCACGAGCTTTTTCAATCCTGAATTAGGCGGAAATACGGTGATCTGGGAGCATCTGTTCTGGATTTTCGGTCACCCTGAAGTGTATATTCTCGTCCTTCCGGCTTTCGGAATTTTTTCCGAAATCATTCCGGTTTTTTCGAGAAAAAGGCTTTTCGGTTATTCGTCAATGGTATTTGCGACAGTACTGATCGGATTTTTAGGCTTCATGGTGTGGGCTCACCATATGTTTACGACCGGGCTCGGCCCCGTTGCAAACGCCATTTTTGCGGTCGCGACGATGGCCATCGCGGTTCCGACGGGGATCAAAGTATTCAACTGGCTGCTGACGATCTGGGGCGGCAGCATCAAGTTTACGACGCCGATGCTTTATGCGGTATCATTTATTCCGTCTTTCGTCCTCGGAGGGGTGACCGGGGTTATGCTTGCCGCCGCGCCTGCCGACTACCAGTTCCATGACACGTACTTTGTCGTCGCCCATTTCCATTACGTCATCATAGGCGGAGTGGTGTTCGCTATCTTAGCCGGAGCTCATTACTGGTGGCCGAAAATGTTCGGGAAAATGCTTTATGAATCTTTAGGAAAGATTACGTTCATGCTCTTTTTCACCGGCTTCCATCTGACGTTTTTTATTCAGCACTGGCTCGGGCTGTGGGGAATGCCGAGACGCGTGTTCACATTTTTGCCGAATCAGGGGTTTGAAACGGCGAACATGGTCAGTACGATCGGAGCATTTTTGATGGCTGTTGCCGTTATCATTCTGGTGATTAATATCATCGCAACGACGGTGAAAGGGGAAAAAGCCGGCAGCGATCCATGGCTTGACGGGAGAACGCTGGAATGGGCCGTTTCGTCCCCGCCGCCTGAGTATAACTTTAAACAGCTGCCTTTGGTCAGGGGACTTGATGCATTATGGATCGAGAAAAGGGCGGGGAAACGGTCATTAACGGCTGCGGAGCCGCTGCAGGATGTCCACATGCCGAACGGTTCCATTCTTCCTTTCTTTATTTCCTTCGGCCTTTTTGTATCGGCGTTCGGCTTTATGTACCGTTCGGAGTTTGCCTGGGGCTTGCCTGTCATCCTGATCGGACTCGGGATCACATTCTTTTCGATGCTCCTTCGTTCGGTTATTGATGATCACGGCTACCACATTCATAAGGAAGATCTGATGGACGACGATGACAAAGGGGTGAAGGCATAATGCACACAGAAGAGAAACTAACGGCTGAAACCTTCCCGGCTAATCCTGAAAAGGCAACCTTAGAAGGAAAAAACAAGTTTATCGGATTTTGGCTGTTTCTTGGAGGGGAGACGGTTCTGTTTGCGTCTCTCTTCGCAACCTTTATCGCGCTGAGGGACTCCACAGCAGGAGGGCCGAAAACGAGCGAAATGTTTGATCTCGGCCTTGTGTTTCTAGCGACAATGCTTCTGTTGATGAGCAGCTTAACAAGCGTGTATGCGATGTATCACATGAAGAATTTTGCCTTTAAAAAAATGCAGATTTGGCTCGGGATCACCGTTTTGCTGGGCGCAGGCTTTCTTGCGCTTGAGATTTATGAGTTTACACATTACATTCATGAGTATAAATTCAGCATTACGAGCTCCGCTCTCGGCTCTGCTTTTTATACGCTTGTCGGCACGCACGGAGCCCACGTAACCTTCGGGCTTCTCTGGATTCTTGCGCTGATGATCCGGAATATGAAACGGGGATTGAACCTGTACAACGCTCCGAAGTTTTATGTAGCGAGCCTTTATTGGCACTTTATCGACGTTGTCTGGGTGTTTATCTTTACCGTTGTATATTTAATGGGGATGGTGGAATAACATGGTCAATAACGAAAACAGAGGGAACCCCAAAACAGATCTCGTATACCGCAGAAAGAAAAATGCGGAGGACATGAGATATCAGGTGATTTCATTCGGCTTCATGATCGGTTTGACCGTTGTCGCATTTTTAGCGGTGGCCGCTGATGCCGGGGTATGGTTTACGGTTCCGTTCATTCTTCTGCTTGCGGTCATTCAGGTTGCATTTCAGCTGTATTATTTTATGCACATGAGCCAGCGGGGGCATGAAGCGCCTTCCTTGTTTCTCTACGCAGGGATTTTGGTCGCTTTCGTCACCGTCTTAGCGTTTATGACCTTGATCTGGTGGTAAAGAAAGGAGGATGCTCACAATGGGCACCCTTGAGATATTCGGCTTTCGCGCCCTTTGGAGCCCCTATTTCCTAGGGGCCGTCCTTTTCCTGACCGCACTTTATTTTGTGCTGATCAGACGTTTTGGTTCTGACGACGAACGGGCTTCCCGGAAAGAAATCACCCTGTTTTTGTCAGGCATGGTTCTTTTATATGTTTCCAAGGGAAGTCCGCTCGACTTACTCGGCCATATTATGTTCAGCGCGCATATGGCACAGATGGCGATTTTATACTTGGTCGTGCCGCCGCTTCTCATCCTTGGAGTGCCGGCCTGGTTCTGGAAAAAAGCGATTTTTCGTCCGGTTGTAAAACCCTTGTTTCAATTTTGTTCCAAGCCATTAATCGCGATCATCGTTTTTAACGGTTTATTTTCGATGTACCATATTCCGCTCGTGTTTGATTTTATTAAAACAAACGCAGTTTATCACGCGGCTGTTACCGTTTTGATCTTTGTCGCCGCATTTTTCATGTGGTGGCCGCTTATTCACCGGGTGAAAGAACTGCCGCACATGAACGGACTCTTGAAAATGGGCTACATCATGGCTGACGGCATTTTGCTGACGCCTGCCTGCGCATTGATTATGTTTAGCGATACGGCCCTGTATTCGACGTATTCGGATCCTTCGGCATGGGCGGAAGCAATGAAGCTGTGTGTTCCGCTTGACATGCTGAGCGGCATGACGCTCACAGGACCGGAGATGTTCAGCAGCTTGCCGGTCATTGAAGACCAGCAGCTGGGAGCGATCATTATGAAGATCATCCAGGAAATTGTGTATGGAACATTTTTAGCGATCGTCTTTTTCAGCTGGGCTAAAAAGGAGAGGGCGAAAGATGAGCTGGAGGAGCCTTATTCTCCGTCGACGGTTCATTGAAACGAAAAAGGGTACAGCCGGGTTGGGCTGTACCTTTTTATGTAAGCTTAAACGTTGAGAGCGGATACTTTTTCTTTTATTTTTTTTAAAACGTTCTCGCTCGTTTGCAGCAATTGCTTTGGAAAATACTCTTCTTCACCATACTCGACACCGTGCGGGTAATAATATTTTCCTAAAAGCGGTGTCAGCAGTTTGATGACTGCCCGTCTTGCGCCGACATCGCCTTCGACTGCATATCCGAAAACGCGCAGGTAATATCTTCCCTCCACCATGTCAAACTTGCGGTCATAGGTAACTCGTTCATAATCCCATTGTCCAGCCCTGACGAATCCTTCTTCTTTCATGATATCGTCAAGCCGGTTGAGTTCAGCGGTAAGCCCTTCAATACCGGATTCTTCAAATTTCATCCCTTAAAGCCCCCTTTTTAAAAAAATTACCTTTACTGACAATCATAGTATGAAAGCGTTAAACTTTCAATCCTGCTGAAGTCTGTAATCTAAATATTTTTGTGAAAGTATGAATCATGTAAGGCTTGACGACAATAGGAACAAAAAGAGGAGGTCTTTGTTTTGGCAAGTGTTAAGGATATCATGACAAAGGATTTGTTATATTGTACGGTTCTCGATAATGTATACGAAGCAGCGGTGAAAATGAAGGAAGGCAACATTGGTGCGGTTCCCGTCGTTCGCGATGACAGCCTTGAGCTTGTCGGCATTGTGACTGACAGAGACTTGGTGCTGCGGGGCATAGCCGACAGAAAGCCGAATTCGCAAAAAGTAACAAATGTTATGACGACAGATCTTGTAACATTGCAAGAAGATGATTCCCTCGAAAAGGCAATCGAACTCATGGGAGATCATCAGATCAGGCGGATCCCGGTTACAAACGGGAAAACTTTAACGGGAATCATCACGCTGGGGGATGTCTCGACTTACGAAAAATCAAACCGTCAAGCAGGCGATGCCCTGACGTTTATTTCGGAAAATGAAGAGAGATCAGGCGATTTTCTTCATTAAAAAACATATTTGCGATCATTTGCAAATAGGCTGTATTGTGATTGAAAATTCGTCCGAGTTCTGTTTAAATGACACTAAAGATAAGTTTTTCGGCGGAATGCGATGTATGCCGTTTATGTGATATATTGATCCGTTGGCAGGAGGTGGAAATTTGAAGAATGTATTAAGGGCTTTCTTGATCCTTCTCATTGTTGCGGCATCGTATGCTCTTTTTATCCAATACGGTTCAAGTCCTGAAAAAATCGTCAAAGAAGACAAGCCGCAAGTATCAAACGATGATGCGAAGAAGGAAAGAGCGCTGAACATCCCTTCATCCGGCTTGCTTTCATTCGTCGGGGAATCAGCTGATACGGTGGAAAAGAAGCTGGGCAAACCGGACAGGATCGACCCGTCTGCTTACGATTACAAATGGTGGGTGTACAATAAGGGGCCGAAACAGTACGTTCAAATCGGCATTCTGGATAATAAGGCTGTCACGCTTTTTGCGACAGGCGACAAGATCAATACGGCACCGTTTAAAATCGGGCAGCAGGCAAGGGACGTGTTTAAGAAAACCCAAATTGCTCCGTACGTTAATGTCAAATACGACGGCAGCTCGTACCGGTTTGAATTTTCAGAGGAAGATATGAACACGAGGCCGACTGTAAAAGCAGGCGATCTTTATGTTCAGCTGTATATGGATAAATTCGAAGGAACGCTGTCAAGCGTCAGGGCGTTCGATGCCGAAACGCTGATCAAGCAGAGGCCGTATGAGGTCGTCTACAGGGGAACGCTGATCGAACCGAAGGCGCTGACTGAATCTGATTGGCAGCAAGTCGAGAAAGCAAATGAAAAACAGATCTTTGATTTGACAAACGTGATCCGTGCAAAGCACGGACTTTCCCGGCTCTCCTGGGATGAAGCCGTCGCAAAGGTCGCCTACGGCCACAGCCGCGATATGAAAGAACACAACTATTTCTCCCACGTTTCCAAAACGGACGGTACGTTAAAGGACCGTCTTGAAAAAGGACGCGTGAATTTTGAGCAGGCGGGGGAAAACATCGCCCTCAATTACGTTGACGGCCCGGCTGCGGTTGAAGGCTGGCTCAACAGCGAAGGACACAGAAAGGCTCTGTTAAACGCCGATTATACCCATCTGGGGGTAGGCGTGGATCAGAAGTATTATACGCAAAATTTCATTAAACAATGGAATTGAGAAAGAGCCCGGGGATGCCCCGGGCTTTTCTCATATGCGATTCCACAGCAGTTCGATCGTCCTGATAAACGTTTTTATTGTGACGGTATCTTTTTTATGCGCGGGCGCAATCAGCGAAGTTTTGACCTGGATCGTATCGTTTGCCCCCTGAATCGGAACAAGCATGCCTTTTTCAATTTCTTCGTCGACCAGGTTGCTGCTTAATAAGGCAACTCCCATTTCCTTTAAGACCGCCGCTTTAATCGCTTTCTCGCTTTCTACTTCAACGGTTTTTTCCGGTGAGTATCCGGACCGGGACAAAAATTCCTGCATCATCGTTTGATAGTATCCGTCTGTCCTGTACTTGAAAAAGGGAACGCGCTTCATCAATTCTTCAGGCGTATAGCGCTGATAGAGCGTTACCCCGCAAACGAGAACGAGTTCTTCTTCTTCAAGCAATATATTTGTAATGCTTTTTCTCGTGATTTCCCCGGCAATGATGCCGACGTCATATTGATTGTTTTCGATACCGGCTATGACTTCATTGTTTGAACGCGACAAAATGTGAATGTCGACTTCCGGGTGCTGTTTCAAATACTCGGAAACGATCGGAATCAAATAATTGGCGCAATATATTTCCGAAGCGGCAATGAGCAATTGGCCGTTCGGCTTTGCGAGCATTGAAAATGACTCTTCCATCTGCTCGATGATGAGAAACAGCCGGTCTGTATAACTTTTCAGCAGTTCACCGGCCGGGGTGAGATATGTCTGTTTTCCGATGCGGAAAAACAGCTGCTGTTTTAATTCGCGCTCAAGCGAATGAATCTGGGCGCTGACAGCAGGTTGACTGAAATTTAAGTGCTCTGCGGCTTTTGTAAAATGAAGAAGGTCGGCAGCCACTTGAAACGTTTTTAAATGTCTTAATTCCATTTGGGGCCTCCCGAATCGTGTATCATTTTCATATTTTTAAAGCGTATTTTCGAAAAAGCAACCGAAGCGTGAAGAAATATAACATAAAAAAATGTGATGAAACGATAAAGAACGTCGATTTTTCAGGCGCAGCCTTCTGTGATAAATTACAGACAAGTCAGAAAAATAAAAGGAGGGGCGCATGAAACAAATTGATCTGTCCGTTATGATCGTTTATTTCTTCGTGATTTTGCTTGTCGGGTTTTTAGGGTCAAAAAAAGTCAAAACCTCTGAATCCTATGCGGTTGCTGAACGAAATCTCGGTTTCTTCATGTACCTGTCGTGTATGGCGGCGGTCGTCCTTGGCGGCGCTTCTACAATAGGGACCGCAAAGCTTGGCTACATGCATGGCATATCAGGTGCATGGATGGTCATCATGCTCGGGGCGGGAATCATTTGCCTCAGCCTTTTTCTCGCCAAAAAGATTTACGGTTTGAACGTTTTGACGATCAGCGAGATGCTCAGCCGGCGATACAAAGGGGAGACAAGGATGATCAGTGCAGTTGTCGCCTGCACGTATACCTCTTTAATGGTCGTCACGCAGATCATCGGGATGGGGACGATTTTAAACGTTTTTCTCGGATGGGGTCTTTTTCCTTCCATATTAATAAGCGGCGGGATCGTCCTGTTTTATACGCTTCTCGGCGGGATGTGGGCGATTACTATGACGGATGTCGTTCAATTTGTGATCATGACGGTGGGCATTTTCTTCATTATGCTGCCGGCAAGCCTTCTCGAAGCGGGCGGGTGGACAGGCATTGCGGAACGGCTTCCTGAATCTTATTTTAATATAGGAGCGATCGGAAGCGGAACGATTTTTCAATACTTTTTGTTGTTTACCCTTGGGATGATCGTCGGACAGGAGCTTTGGCAGCGGACGTTTACGGCAAAATCGCTGAACGTCGCCAAAGCCGGCGGAATAGGCGCCGGAGTTTACAGCATGTTATACGCCGTATGCGTCAGTGTGATCGGGATGTGCGCCTATGCGGCGTTTCCCGGACTTGAAGACCCGCAGGATGCATTTGCTTACATGGCGCTTCACACCCTGCCTTCAGGCCTTTTAGGGATTGTGCTGGCAAGTGTGATGTCTGCGCTGATGTCGACGGCGTCGGGATCGCTTTTGGCATCCTCTACGCTTCTTGTCAATGACATAATCAAGCCGAAGCTTGTTCCTGAGATGACAGAAAAACAGTTTCTCTTTTTCTCGCGGGCTATGACGTTGATCATCGGGCTGTTTAGCATCTTTTGCGCGCTTTGGATCCAGGATGTCCTTACGGCTTTGGATATCGCTTATGCCATTTTGTCAGGCGCGATGTTTTTTCCGATCATCCTCGGATTCTTCTGGAAGAAAGCGACAGCTTATGCTGCTTTCTGGTCGATTCTGATCAGCTCCGGAGCCGTTATCGCCGGGCTTGTCTGGAAAGGCGCCTCTTCCAGCGAGCCGATTATATACGGACTTGCCGCCGGCTTAAGCACGATGGCGGTTGCCGCGTTTCTGCCTGCGTCAACATCGGACGGCAGGGAATCCTCGCCGGAAGCGGCCCGTCTGCAGGATGGAAATAAAGGAGGAGACGTATGGAAGCGATCGATATAAACCCTTTAAGATTAACAGAATCCTTGAGAGAAATGTCCATGATTGGAAAAAGCGAAAACGGCGGAATATCAAGGCTTGCTTTAACCGATGAAGACAGGAAGGCGCGTCTTCTGTTTAAAAGCTGGTGTGAAGAACTCGGAATGGACGTCAGAGTCGATGACCTCGGAAATATGTACGCCGCATATGAAGGCTTGAAGGATGAACCGCCTATTCTGATCGGTTCCCATTTGGATACGGTTGAAAACGGCGGTGCTTATGACGGGGCATATGGCTTGATTGCAGGGCTTGAAGCGGTGAGAGTATTGGTCGAAAGCGGCAAAAGGCTGACGCGTCCGGTCGAGCTGGTCAATTTTACGAATGAAGAGGGGGCGAGATTTGAACCATCGATGCTTGCATCGGGAGTTCTTGCCGGGCGATATGCGAAAGAAGAAGCATACGCTAAAACAGATCGAGCGGGGATTTCGTTTTTAAAGGCTTTGGAGGACACCGGCTTTAAAGGAGAGCAAGAGAACAGGATCCGGCACGCTTCATGCTATATCGAACTGCACGTTGAACAAGGTCCTGTTCTTGAGCGGTCCCGCCGGCAGATCGGGATCGTCGAGGGAGTTGCCGGACTGACGTGTGTTGAAATCGCGATTAAAGGAACGGCTAATCATGCCGGAACAACGCCGATGCTCATGAGATACGACGCTCTCGTCACAGCCTCAAACGTCATCAGCCGGATTCCGGCGCTGGCTCTTCCATAGATGACGGATTGACGGCGACTGTCGGCCGTTTTTCTGTAAAGCCAAACATCTATAATGTCATACCGGGCGAAGCCGTTTTCACAGTCGATGTCCGCCATATCAAAACAAAAATCCGGGAGGAAGCCGTCCTCCAGATCAGCCGGCTTGCAGAAGCTGCAGCCGGTGAAGCGAAAGCGGAGTGCGCCGTGAAGGTGCTGTGGAAAACGGAGACCGCATTGTTTTCAAAAGAGATGCTCGCCGCTGCAAGTGATGCGGTCTGCCGGCTGGGCTACTCATCCCGGCGGATGTTCAGCGGGGCCGGGCACGATGCGCAATATATCGCTTCTTTGTTTCCGTCGCTCATGCTGTTTATTCCGAGCGCCGGCGGGAAAAGCCACTGTCCTGAGGAATATTCCTCACCTGAAGATTGTGCAAGGGGGGCAGCCGCGCTGCTTCAAACCGTTTTGCTGTTGGACAATCAATATGTAAAGGAGATGTAACAATGCCTCTGCCGACACAGGAATTTTTAGGAGAAAGCATGATTCAACACAGCTTCCATGATGAAGAGACGCTAAAAAAAGTATGGGGCAGAAAATGGGGAGTAACGAACCACGTAGGCGCCA